>NZ_JFGV01000011.1:0-105491 GCF_000612035.1 Photorhabdus aegyptia
AGGGAAAGCCTTATTATTCTGAATACTGGTATATTGGTGAAGTTAACTAAAGGTAAGAATTTATGTTTTAAATATAAATCTCGGCCAACAACGCCGAGATTTTACTTTATATACCAGCTAATTATCCTTCATTAGCCAGCCGGATAATCAACTGCCCCCGTTCAACGGTGATGTTCACCGCCTGTCCGGTCGCAAAGCCCGCTTCTTGCAGCCAGTTCCCTTTTAAGTGCACACTGACAATGGCCCGGCGGGAAAAACTGGCCTTCGGGGGCGAAAAGCGTGTCAGGGAGTTTTAGGTTCGGCGACAAAGCAGCACTGGAAAAAATGGGTTGTAACTGACTGAAGGCATTAAGAAAATCGTCGTTCGGCGGTCAACTTCGCAATGGAATGCGTTGTTGTGGACAATAATCATCTAAGCGTTGACCAAAATCGTTCAAGGAGTTAGGAACTGGTCAACTGTCAGGAGGATACCAGTTGTCGTTCTGTTGTCAGGGATAAGTATCGCCAAGAGGTAACTCTTTTTACTCAGAACATTGGTATCTTGGTGAAGTAGACAATAGATGCTAATACCTCATCGATGATGAAAGTTATCTTGAAAAATGCCGTTAAAGAGCTAGCTTCTTCGCGGTAATACGCAGTTTAAGGATAAGTGAGCATGATTGCATATATTCCGTTGATTTTGATGGTTTTGAGTCTGTTGGGGTTTCTTGCCTGCTTCATCTGTTTTGGCTTGAGCAGGAAAGTTTCACTAAGAAGTGTAAAATCTCCATTGCTCTTTTTTGATTTTTGTTTTTTTAATAAAAACAAACTTACTAATTTTTCCATGATAATATTATTTGTTATTTATATATCTGGAATTTGGTTTGAATTTATTAAAAATGGAAACTTAATTTCCTTTGCTGGCTATTTTATTGGAGTATTTGCAATTCTTATTTTTCTTATTCATTGCAGGTTTTTCTCAAAAAGAAAATTTGCACATAGAAATAATATTGAATTCATAAAAGAGTTTGTTTTTGAAATGGAAATAAGCCTTCAAAATACGTCATTATGGTTATCTAGGTTATTTTATATTGTTTGGCTTTATTTGTTTTTTTCTACGTAATTGTTGTAGACAGTAATGCATTTAATATGGGAAGTCTGTTTGGTTATAAAGGAGGAGAAACTCAGTTTGATCTTATGGGGCAAAGGACCGATACATTTACTAATGAACGGGCTATTCAAAAAAATAGGAGAACAAAATGGTTATCTTAGCTAACAATAACAAGATTAATATCAATAGGCACTTAATTATACTTAATCGAAAAATCATTAAAGCGATAGAAATTGATAATGGTTCTGTTCTTGTCTTAATTGATATTCCTATAGGAGATGATGGACTAAATAATTTATTTTCTTATACAAAGAACGGAGAGTTTCTTTGGCAAATAGAGCCCTCGAATTTACAAAAAGAAGGTCAAACAAGTTACCCATACGAAGGGTTGAATGTTGTTGAAGGGCAATACTTTGTTGTTGATTTTTATGGAAGAAGAATATTTTTCGATCCTTATACTGGTCTATTCTTATCACGAGATGTTGTAAAATAAGATATGGATAATAACGCATTAGCGATCAGTTTGATTCATACATGAGCTAATATAGGTATTTAACATACTTCTAATGGTAGTATTAATTTCAATTATGTTGTTTTTGTGCATTGGACTGGCTCAAGCTATGTAAAATGTGAGGTTTAAAGAATGATCGAGTAAAGTTTTTCTTTATTAAAAATATCATATGGATATTAGTTATATTTTTATGAATCTAACTATTCCTTTATTATCAGATTATTGTCTTGGTTTTTTATAGATAGAATATTTATTTTCACCTGAAAATATAAATAATTCCATTAGAAATAGGGGTATTTATCGAACTAATAAGTTATTGGTTTATATACTATCACCTGTATGGTTTACGTAAATTAATAATCAATCTTTTGATTGAAGTTATTATTTGGAGGAGTTTTATGAAGTGTATTAAATGTGAAAACCCAGCATTACATGAATCAGAATTTTGCGCAGTATGCGAAGAGAAAGAACTGAATGGAATTGGTGGATTTCTCTATTTTCCGGCAATAAATATTATCTTTTCAATATTCAGCTCTTTATTTAGTGCATATAAAACAATGACAATCTTGATCTCTGGTTATGACTTTCTAGGTGAATTACGTATCCTTATAGAATTTGAGTTTATTTGTTTTACCATTATTTTTGGAATTGCACTTTATACATCTATTATTTTCTTTAAGAAAAAGAAAAGAACACCTTTATTTTACATTATCCTTTTAGTTTTTACTTCATTATTTGTAATCACTGATTTAGCATTAGCTCATTATGTATATGAAATAAAACTGGATTATAATTATCTCTTCTTGCTTTTTAAAACCATGATTTATTCATGTATATGGGTTCCTTATTTTATTATATCTATTCGAGTTAAAAGAACATTTATAAAGTAATGATTAAAATTAAATTATTTTGCAAATAATATTCAATAAGAGTAAGTGAATTTTTTGTAATTAATATTTATACCCAATGGATTTCAAGATGCATCGCGACGGCAAAGGAGCGAATCCCCGGGAGCATAGAGAACTATATGACCGGGGTCAGTGAGTGCAGCCAACAAAGAGGCAACTTGAAAGATAACGAGTATATTCAAAAAATATGATAGTCAAAACTACCTTGGTCTTATGAATTGTTCCCCGAAATTAAACAATTTAAATCACGCGTTCATTAAGGTCTGAATCCTGTATTTTACTGGGCTCAGACTGTTTAATTTCTACTTGATTCGTAAGCGTGCGGCGAAAAATCTTACTCATTCTTATTAATCAGTGAACAATTTACCCAAGAACGATAATACTCTTGCGGGATTAAGATGGCTCACCTATCCAGTGAGCCATTTTTACTTTTATTACTTAGCGTTATAGCAAATTAATCAGGCAAATTTCCCCTTGCCAATTGTGGTATCTGCCCAAGCCGTGGTAATAGCCATTTTCTCCCTGCTATCCAACCCTTCGATAAAACCGTTATCACCGGCTGTTGGGGCAAAACTGCTCATTGCCTGAATCAAGGTGTCAACTGCATTGTCTGAAAGTGCCGTAAATTCACGCTCTCCTGATGCATCCTTACGCCCCATCTGCATCACTAATTTGGCACGGTTGCCATTAAAGTAATGACTAAAGGTGACTGAACCCACCGATTCAAACAGGCTCTGAGCGGTTTTATCCTGAGTACGGCGATTCACTGATAACACGAGATCGTATCCACTGCGCTGGAACCACAAGTTTTGCCAGTCAATATCGTTAAAGACAATCATATCTTCTGCATTGATATCATCAATCTGACCGTCAATCACCTTACTACTGACCACAAAGCTGTCTACCCCCGCACCACCCCGGAAGTGGTTCTGGTATCCACCCAAAACCAGTAGATCTTGACCATCACCGCCATCAAACTGGCTGAATTTCGAAATTGTGGCCGCGATCAGGTGGTCATCACCCTCTCCACCATTAATTACCGCATAATAGCCCATCAGTTTAATTACATCGTCACCCATGTTGCCGTCAATTCGGTTGTCATTACCAAACACCCGGCCAAAGTCATTGCCTTCACCTAGTTCAACCCGGTTGTTATTACCGATAGTCACAGCATAATCCTGTCCTTCCCCAGTATCTACCCGGTTGTAGTTACCAGAGGTGACAACGTAGTCCTGCCCGTTACCGGCATCAATAAAACCATCTTCGCCAAAAACAAACGTCTGATCATTACCTTCTCCCATAAAGACTTGGTTAATGCGTCCAGCTACCACTGCGGTATCATCGCCGCTACCGCCAAACATCCAGTTTTCACGTCCCATCAGAACGCCGAGGTCATCACCTTCTCCGCCGGTAAAGATGTTGGAGGTGCCGATTGAGTAATAAACATCGTCACCGCGTCCCCCCCAGAAGTTGTTGTTATCTCCCAGATAAGCACCGAGATCTTTACCGTCACCGCCCCAGTTGAAGTTGTAGTTCCCCAACGATATATGGATATCGCTATCCCCTTGCAAATGACCGCTGTTACGCAAGAAATCAAACGTTTTCTGCTCCATGTTGAGCAAATCTGCGGTTAGATTCTCTTTTAAGTTGGTCACTAACGATTTCATCTCTTGTTGTTTATCTTGGCTGAATATCGTCGCAAACAGGTTAGGTAAGTTCAGCGAATTAAAGCCCAATGCACGCTCAGGTTTGTTATTAGCCTGAATATTCCCACTGTTGATGGCGCCCGGTACGCTTTTTTCCCGATTTTCATCAGGCGCTTTCTCTTTCAGCCCATGACTGACAAGAAATGATTCAATACCATCAGCACTCATATCTGCGTGCTGTTTCAAACCATCAATCAATTTATCCGGATCAGTGAAGACACGTAGTTGCTCACCACCAAACTTGTGAATAACTTCCAGCATCTCTCGCAAAATAGCCTTGCCATCAACCGGCTCACCAGTACGGGCGACAATCTGCCCCTCCGGGGTGTAATCCACACCAAAAATATCCGCTAAAGTGGTATCTGCATTCACACTGGATAACCGACCAAGCAGTTTGTTTTTAAGCTGACGCGGTAAGTCCTGTAGATTGTAAGTAAATGTTGTCTTCGCCAGACCCGTCGTTGAATATTGCTGCGTCATCAGACCAAACAGAGAACCTAAGTTGGTATCCAGAATCGATTGAATATGGTCGCCGAACATAAAGTTCCAGCTACCGGTTGTAACCTGAATGTCCGCCCCCTGACCACCTACCGCAAAATTGAAGGCTAATTTTTCATTGACCTGACGAAATTTATCCGCACGGCTCATTTTACTGGTATCAATATTGCTGCCGTGACCACTTAACCATTGGTGGTATTTTTTGTTCAATGCCGCTTCCGTGTCACTTTTCAAACCACGGCTACTGCGCTCAAGCTGCGAATCCAGATCAACCAAAGTCTTGTAATCCACACTGCTGGTTTGGTCTAAACCAGACATATCCCGCACAAATTTTTTCGCGCCAGATAGCGTCCACTGTTGATTCTGCGCCGCCAACCAATCCCACTCTTCGCCGGAATGAGCAATAGATTTCAGTACACCGGTAATACGAGCAGCGCCATCAAATGGATTAACTAACGGCGGCGTAGGGATGGATTTATCCATCATGACAATCAAGTCATTACTGCGACCTTGGTTGAAGCTGACGTTACGGTTGCCAATAAACATCTGCGCCCCTTCAAATGCTTGATAACCACCCAGATTAACGCTGTGCTTACTGTCACCATCCCCAATGTGAACCATCACATTGTTGTCGCCAAAGGCCAGTGACTTAAAGCCGCCAGTACCTACTTTGATACCTACGTTTGATGTTCCCCAGTTGATCGCGGTAAATTCACCGTCACCCACGTTTACCTGTATATTCCCGGCGTAATTCAGCGACTGATCCGATTGAGGATTTGAACCGAGCGCTATCCTGTTTTTGCGCTTCCCTGGCGCGGTGAAAATATCATGGTTATTCGCAATTGCCCCTTTGGTTACTGAATCAGCTTCTGTGTACCCCACTTTGGCAAGGTTGATATCGCTTTCAGCCACGCCACGACGCAATTTTTCTGTTGTAGTCGTTAGCTCACCCTGTTCATTCCAGCGTAACACCAGTTTGTTATCGTTCAACTTGTTAACCCACTGATTATTTTTATCACGGGTAAATTTACGACCTGTTGCATCAACTGCCACTTCACTACGACGCGCTGAAACATCACTACGGATGCCCTGTTTATCTAAAGCGGCAATAAAACGATAGGCAAAACCATTCCGTTTATCATCACTAATCAGTGAACAACCCACGATGCTGATACGATCAGGTTTACCTGCCTGATTAAAGTTCTGACTGAACTGTTTTAGTTTTATTGCCAATTCATCAGCACTATAACCACTCAAGCGAGTGTTATTTTGTGCCGATTCGTTACGGCCGTGACCAACAATCTGCCAACGTAATTTGCCTGATAATCTGGCAGGATCACCATAAATGACATGATATTTGCCATCAGCATCAAGTTTAACCACTACGCTGGATTCTGGGTGTTTACCCGCCAGATTGATCGCTGCTTTTGCTACAATCGGGTCATTTTCCATTTGAATAATGAGCTGACCATCAAAACGTGTCCCACGATTGTCACTCTTTTGCAGCGAGTTATTCACCACAGCCCGATTTTTATTTTGAGAGCCGGAGAGCGTTGATACAATCCTATCAGCATATTGGCTCATCAAAGCACCGCTCTCGACATGACCATAAAAGGTTTGTTCACCCGATACGCGATAACCAGAAGCGGTCAATCTTGTACGCAGCTTTTCCCCTTCATGCCCTAAACCTTGATTGTCGGTTAACAACATGATCGGCGTATTGATCGGCAGACCTTTGAGGTTTTTTTCCACTGAAAATTGTCCATTCATCGCTTTTGCCAATGCCCCAATTATGCCGCCAGGGTTTGGTATGTCATGGGCGGCTATGGTTTTAGTCATACTCGATATTGGCCTGTCGAGTAACAGCCCTGACACCGCTTGATTATTTTGCGCCGCATATCGGGCAAGATCAGCCGCCACCGGCCCACCGACGGAATAACCATGAATGATAATATTACCCGGCTTAATACCGCGATCTTGCACCAAGTAGCGAAACATTGTCCGGGCATCCTGATAGAATCCTTGTTCACCGGGGCTACCATCACTACCACCATAGCCGCGCATGTTGATAGCCAGCATATCAATGCCCTGATTTTGATAGTGGCTTTGGATATCATGAGCTTGCTCTTCCGCAGATAAACCTGAGCCATGAAGGAAAAGCACGACTTTTTTCTCTGTTGTTGTCGAAGCATCACCTGATTCTATGTCACCCTGATGATAATATCCGGTTAAACGCCCTTCCTCGCCTTTCAGGGTGATTTTGCTTGATTTGTCGTTAGCAACCGCATCATTAAGCATAGCCTGTGTTTCATCGCTGATATGGCGACGATCTTCTTTAAAACCATGCAGTTCGTTGTTAAAGAATCGGGTCACTGGGTTTAAAGAGTCTTTATCCTGTGGTGAAGTATCATCATTCTCAATTAATACCGACTCTGGCGCTCCATTTTTGCCCGATAACGCCTGCAATACTTCCACCTGAGAGTCTTCCACCGGAGAGCCGTTCTGCTCTCTCTCCGGGGTATTTGCTCGATAAAGGTGTTGGGTTTTCTCAAACGCATTATTTAATGCCTGATTTATCCATAGTTTCCCTTTATCCCCGGCAATATCCATCAGATCCCTATAACTCGCGGTGTAGTTTTGCAGTACCTGCCTACGATTATCACCGGTCTCCTGCAATGCTTTGTAAACCACCAAACTTTCATTAACCGAATGACCACCATCAAATACCAAGAACACCAAAGTATTAAGATATGCCTGCTCCTGCGAGAAAGTGGGATCTTGACTAGCAATATAGTTATTAAGATGAACCATGATATTGGTCGATCCTGATGCTCCCGTCACCACGGAATGCCCTTGTGCCAAGGCATTACGCTCAAGCGTTGTTTCCCGTCCAGGCGTTAGTACTCTGCCTGCCGCCACCTTTCTGCCATACAGAAAATCTTCATATTGATCACCAGATGGCTGGTAAGGCAGTGCAATACCATAATCGTTGGTTTTCTGTTCAGTCAACTTCACTTTGTAGGTAACATCCGCCATATTCGTTAACTTACTACTGGTGGAACGCGCCTTATAGATCTGATCCCGATAGAAAATGTCCGCTTCCGCTTTCCATTGAGATAAATGTAATCCCATGCCATCAGTGAGCGACATTTTTACTGCCAGAAATGGAATTTTGATCATTTCAAAGCCGTTATCCACCTTGGTCATCATGATTTTAAAGTTATCAAAGGTCGGTTTTTGCAGGAATGCGGTCAGTTCAGGCACTCGACTGAACCAAGGGCGGATATCCTTTTTAATTTTTTCGGCGAACGCTTGCATCCTGATAGCAATCTGTCCGTCGCTGACGGCTGAGTCAGAAGTACTTTGCATATACAGCTCAAACTCCTGCACCAGAAACTGACCTATCCGCCTGGAGGTAGCTATCGCATCTGGCGACACAGTTTTCACTAACGTATGCGCCAACTCAGAATCAAAACGACGGCCAAATAAGTTGTCAATATATTGGGTAGTCGACTTTTCTCTGTGAGCGTCAGCCTGTAATGACAGTGCCAAAGCATGTAATTTAGGATATGCCTGTAACTGGTTGACAGCATCATCAAACAACCGGACGGTTTCTTGCGATGTGACTTGCCCAGTGAGCCAAAGTTCCCTAGCCCGTTTGATCAAAGGCCCCGCTTCCGGGATATTCTCGGCGTCTAATCGGCTCATGAAAACAATGAGGCTTTCACTTTCAGTCTTAGGCGCCTCCCGTTCAGCCGTTGAGTTCTTTCGCGTTAAAGGTGTAATCTGCCATTTAATAAGTTGATTAATTTCGTCTTGGGTGACGCTACCTTTCAAACCAATAATACGTCCGGTTCCATCAAATATAACTCGCTGCTTAAGATGTTCAGCATGTTGAGGAGCCACAGCGATCCCAAGCACGCCAGCGGATTCGGCTCGCTGGGCCTGCAAGTGTTCCATCATCCGGCCCATCCTAAAACGGATTAAGTTCACTTGACTGACACGCAGAGCAAATTCTTTTGGGTTACGCTGTTGCCAATGTGAAAGTGCCTGCTCAAACTGCAACACATGCTCTTCATCAAAATGGCTCATCGTTTTATAGAAAATATCACGTACAGCAATAAGCGCTTTACTAAGCTGCCTTTTCCGCCCCAATGTTCGTACATTAGGGTTGATAAATAGCTTATTTCCCTCTTTCAATAAATTAAATTTCGCACTTTCAAATATAGCGGAATTTTTCTGCTCTACTTTGGCATCATTCCCCAACGATTCCAGATTAATGCCTGAAATCCGCGGCACTTTTCTGACATGCTCGCCTAAACTGTTCGACCTTGGCGTCACCATATCGTCAGATTGTACTTTGTTGTCAGATCGTGCTTTGACCAACTTTGAAGTAGTTAAAACGCCGGTATTTTCCGCGCGGATACCGGCATTTATCTGTAGACGATCAACCGCTAGTTTGGCGCCATCCAGCGCTTGTAACTCTTCTTCGGTCAATCCCTTGTAGAATCTTTTTTCAGCTTTCAGTATTAATTCGGGATCAACATAGCTACCGGTTTCCCCTGCGCCTGTCGATTCGTAGGCATTGCCAGACAAACCACTACCACCGGCACCGGTACGATCAGGTTTGGAATCGCTCTGTTTTGCCCTTCTGGCATCTTCTTGTACCTGAGCAATCTTATTTTCAGCCGCTGCAATATCACGTTTACCCCGATATTTCGCCCCCTGATAGGCGATATTTGCGTCATTTTCCGCTTCTTCGGCCAGTTGTTGCTGCAATAACGCCTCTTCTTTCCTTAACGCGGCTTTTTCCTGAGTCTCTGCAATGTCTTGTTTTACACTGGCATGGTGCTGTTCACTCTGTGCTACGCCGACTTCGGATTTCGCAACCGCTTCTTTTACTTGTTGTTGATTATCCGTAATAGACCGTAGAGCATTAGCTAATTTTTTCTGGGTAATAAATTTGGTGTAATTCAACTCATCCTGGGCACGGCTCAAAAATTGGGAAGCAAACTGATTGCGCCACTGGTCGCCTGATTGGCCGCTGTAATTGGCACCGCTGTAGTTGGAATAGTCATTAAGCACCTTCAGACCTTGTGTCATGGAAACCAGTTTGTCAGTCTCCACCTGCGCTTCTGCTTCTATCGCGTTACGTTGTGTCAGCCCATTTCGGCTAAGTGCTTCCTGATCCGTTAATTCCAATTGGGATTGAGATTTTGCAATCGCTGCCAGTTGTTTCTCTTTTTCCTGTTCTAACAGTTGGCGATCTTTTTCGGCTTTTTCTTTATCACTTAGCGCATTTTGCGCCGCTTTATCCTGTTTCACATGTTCGGTAATAATATTGGCTTGTAGCGAGCTTTCAGATTTTGCAATAACGTTATCCAGAATATAACCTACGCCGTCACTCAAACCAGTTCCTTTAAACTCAATTCGATTACTGCCCGCTTTTGCTGTCAGCTCTAGCGTTTTATTTTGCCATTTCGCCGCGTCGCCAAAAGTCGAGAATACAAGTTTGCCGTTCCAGAAAACATCCATACCATTGTCGGCTGAATAAGAATCGGGACGATTAGCAAAATCAAAGCTTAACGAAATCACTTCTCCCTCGGAACGATTTTGCAGGTCCTGATAAATAGTGGTGTTTTTATCAACATCAAGTTCACTGACTCGTTCGCCATAACGGGTATTATTAGGTCCATCAGTACTCAATGGGCTATATGCCGCAATATCATTGGTTGATTGCCAATCTAATTTACTTTGCTTAAAGTCATTATTGACAATCAGTGACGTTTCAGATTTCACAACGATATTGTCTAAGATGTAACTAAATCCATCATCCTGACCTGTACCTTTAAATTCAATCCGGTTAGTACCTGCTTTTGCCATTAAATCGAGTTTTTGGGTGTGCCATATAGTTCGCTGCCCAGAAGTTGAGAATACCTGCTTACCATTCCACAACACCTTTATTCGATTGTTATTCAGATCATTACCCATCATTTCTGAATGACTCATAAAATCAAAAGTCAGTGAAACTACTTCTCCTTCAGATAAATTTTGCAATTCCTGCCAAATTACGGTGTTTTTATCAACATCAAATTTACTGACTCGTTCACCATTACCGGTATTATCAAGACCATAAACACTTGCCGGGTTATATGCCTCCATATCATTGGTTGATTGCCAACCTTGATTACCTTGTTCAAAGTTACCATTGACGATCAGATTTTCATTCTGATCCGACTCCGATCGCGTTTTTTGACTCAAAGCACCTTCTATTGAACTGACGTCAGGCGTCTCCACGGCTGTTATAGCACCATTGAGACGATGGTTTAAATCTGAACTTACCGGCGAAATTTCATCCATTTGAAAGCCATCAATGGCAGATACTTCCGCTAAATTAATCGCGCCTCTGCCTTCATGGGTGCCCGACGTGTTAGCTTCCTCCCCATGAACCAAATAGTTGATTGCCTGACTGCCTCCCACTCCGAGTACAGTTTGTTTGATATTGTCGAAGAAAGAAGCAAGTTTGTTGCTTTCTGTATTACTCGATGCAACAGCCAAGCTGTAGAAATCACCATTACCAATCTTAACCACCGCGTTATTACGTGCATAACAAGCATTGATACCCAGACCATCACCAACATGAATATTGGCATTGCCTTTACCCTTCATAACAGCAATATTAAGGCCATCCCCAACTTTGGTATTGACGTTATATTTCCCCCACGCCACGTTAACCGAAACACCATTACCTACGTGAGTGTTAATGTTAGCGTCACCATGAGCAGCAGTGACATTTAAGCCATTGCCTACTGTCGTGGTCACGTTAGCTTTCCCTTTTGCCGCCGTAATCTGCATACCGTCACCCACTTTAGTGATGACATTGCCTTCGCTCCACAAGGCATTAAAACTGTCGCCCTTACCCACCTGGGTGACAATGTTAGCCTTGCCTTTAGCAAGCACCACATTGCGTCCATCTCCCACCTTAGTAATAACGTTGGCTTTGCCCCAAGCGCCGGTGTAATCATCGCCGTTACCCACATGGGTGATAATGTTGGCATCCCCCTGAACCACCGTAACTTCTTGTCCATTCCCCACTTTGGTAATGAGATTAGCTTTACCTTTCGCGAAGTTGTAACGGTCGCCATTTCCCACTTGAGTCAGGATATTGGCTTCCCCCCAAGCCGCATTCACTCCGGCGCCATCGCCAATTTTGGTGATGATATTGGCTTTACCTTTGGCAAAACCCACCGTCGTCCCCTCGCCGACATGGGTCATCACATTACCCACATCAGAAATAAGCAGACCGACCGTGGGACCGTTTCCTACTTTGGTCAGAATATTGCCTTTACCAAGCAAAACAGCCGCCGTCGTTGAGTTGCCGACATGGGTAATCACGTTCGCTTTCGCCGCCGCAACTACTCCCATAAAATCATCACCCACTTTGGTAACAATATTGGCCTCACCCAGTGCTAACACGCCGGTTAAACCATCCCCGACATGGGTCATAATATTGGCTTTACCAAACATGGCCGCCAGTGTCGTACCCTTACCGACTTTGGTCATCACATTCAATTCACCGGCAAACAAACCGATACTGGTGCCATCACCCACATGCGAATAGATATTGGCTTTCCCTATCATTAAGGCGGCGGTCAGGTCATTGCCAACTTTGGTCAGCACATTGGCGCCGCCAATCATGGCGGCAAAGGTATTGCCATTCCCGACGTGGGTAAAGATATTGGCTTTGCCGATCATCGCCGCCAGAGTCATGCCATTACCCACTTTCGTGGCGAGATTGCCCTTTGCCAGCATTAGCGCAACACTTGCTCCATCCCCAATATGAGTAAACACATTGCCTGCGGCTACCATTAATGCCAGCGCGTCACCGTCACCCACTTTGGTAAAGACATTCACTGCGCCGCCCATTAACGCCCATGCATCCCCTTTGCCGACATGGGTAAACAGGTTGCCCGCGCCAATCATGGCGGCAATCGATGTACCATTCCCGACTTTGGTGAAGATATTGCCTGCCGCAGCCATCACGCCCAGTGTCAAACCGTCGCCAATATGGGTCAGCACGTTGCCAATGCCGAACATGATGCCGGCGGCATCACCCTTGCCGACTTTGGTCAAGATATTAGCGCCACCGAGCATAACGCCCGTGGTATTGCCGTCACCGATATGCGTAAGGACGTTCGCACCGCCGCCCATGACCGCCAGTGCATTGCCTTTCCCTTTCTTGGTAAAGATGTTAGTTCCGCCCAATGCAATAGCAGTGGTGTTGGCCGTTTCGCTCTCATCACTGAGATGGGTGATAATATTGGCGCCGCCGAACAGACCGGCAATCAGATCTCCCGCACCGAGTTTAGTCAGTACGTTAGCACCGCCTAAAAGTATGGAAGAGATATCCCCTGTTCCCGCCTGAGTAATGACGTTAAACCCCCCCGCACCGGACCAGTTCCCATTGCCATTACCGATTTGGGTATGCGTGTTGTACCCGCCTAGCATCAGCACCCGGCTGTTACCACTGCCTTTGTGGATCGAGATATTGCCATAGGACAGAAGATGAGCCAGATATTGTCCATCCCCGACACGCACCAGAACATTTACCGCGCCGCCAGCGTAAATATCCATTTTCCCGCGCTGGCCTTGGTGAACCAGAACATTGGCTAAACCCGCGCCATGAAATGTCAGATCGCCCTTTTCACCGCTTTTTACCACGACGTTAGCTGCACCAGCGCCATCAAAATTGGTATCGCCGAATTTTGAGCCGTGCAGAATAATGTTAGCCGCGCCCGCCCCTGTGAAATTAATATTACCGTGCGTCACATTGGATGTAATAACATTGCCGCCACCGGCACCGATGAAATAAATATTACCGGAGCTATCACCGCCATTCTTTGATGATTTGATAAGATCTTGCTCTGAATAACCTTCAAGATCAGTTAAACTATCAGAAATATCATCTATTACATTTAAATCATAGTGAAGTTGGCTTAACGTATAACCAGCCCCCATTGATTGATAACCGTGAGGATAGGAAAAACTTTCATCTGCTAAACGGTCAGTATGGTCACCTGTTTTATACCAAGATTTTGCAATATATTTCAGCTTCCCTGTTTCATAATCATTGGCTAATTTAACCTCAACCACTTTGGTATAAGGGGCCAAAAATATTGCATATACATAAGTATTTGGTTGTTCGTTTGACTTTACCGGCGAGACATCGATTTTCAGGCCATTAGAAGAGATCGCATATCCTCCTATTTTGGCACTGCCTAATGTGACATCTTCCGCCTTAACGTTGGCGCCGCCAGAATAATTTACCCATTTGTCGTTTAATAATGCCTTCTCAACACCTTGTATCGTGGTTTCTTGTCGATATATAAAATTAATATTGCCAAGCGTAATAGCACCTTCGCCTTTAACAGGGATAAATCCATTATTTACATTGATATTTTCTTTAGCGATATCCTTAAGATGATTACCTTCCTTATACCAAGAAGTGGCATAATAACGGAGCTTACCAGTATCAGGATCATTTTGCAGCCGTACAGCGACAACTTTAGTATTAACATTATTGGCAAAGGCAAAGAGATAAGTATCAGGCTCTACTGCGGATTTAATCGCTTTAACTTGTTGAGATTGTTGAATCCAGCTTCCCTCCATTGTTGCTGATGTCATAACAATATCTTTAGCCTGAGCAAATTCTATTTCATTTTCCGTACCTGCTCGGGTAATTTCATTATAAGCCCCTGCGCCTGTAAAATGAATATTACCGTGGGCGACATCAGAATAGAGTCTGTTATAACCCCCCGCGCCTTCAAAAGTAATATCGCCCTGCGTCTGTCCATACCCATCTTCACTGTGGCGTATACGTTCAATACGATTCGCGGCCCCCGCTCCGTGCAAGGTAATATCCCCTTCTCTACCTCTACGTACAACATGATTATCAGCACCAACACCATTCAAAATGATGTCACCGCTTTCTATCCGTGAATCGATACTATTTGCAACGCCTGCACCGTTAAATGTCACATCTCCTTGAGTGCCTTCATAATGATTATACCAAGTACGGTCAATTTTATTAGCCGCTCCTGCACCGGCAAAATAGACATCTCCCTGATCAGTTTCATGCCATAATTTATTGTATCCGCCAGCGCCTTTAAAACTTATATCTCCAGATAAACCTTTACGAGCCAGTTTGTTATAACCAGCAGTACCCGAATAATATAAATCTCCCGTTTCACCCGTGTGATCAATAAAAGCCGCACCTGATGCGCCGGCAAATGACAGACCGCCATTTCCCGTTTTGCTAATACCGGTATAACCTGATGCTCCCTTTACTGAAAGTTTACCAGTTGTATGGTATACATCTACTTTTAATGAACCAACCGTAACATCATCATCTCCGCCATAAGCATAAACTTCACCACCGACACCAATAGCAGTAATACTGTTGCCGTCATTATCGTCGTAATATTTTCCAGTAAAGAAGTACTCGGTACTTCTATTTGATGATTTTCCCATAAATAGCCCTTTAATTTATTATTGAGGTTAAGCAGAAAACCACTGCACCTAACGGATAGGGCAGTTATTTTGAATATTCAAGCTCTCATCTTCTGAATTTTTAATAGCAGAAAATTAAATAAAGGATAAAACCGCCATTAAAATTAACATCAGATATTGTTTACACGAATTTATCAGACATACTTTTTCCCAAAAGTAATTTATTAATAAAACGGATATAACAAGAAGAACACCTATTTCAGAAAAGTTTCAACTTGATGCATTTACAAACACCTTAAAACAAATTCATTGAATGAGATAAATAAAAAATTCAAAAAAATCGTTAACGCAGATATTTTTTCCACGATAATATTGAAAATACAGACAAGATAATAAAGTAATGACTAAACTAAGATATAAAATTTTATCAATTACGATCAATTGTTTTATTCCATTTCCATAAATAACCACACAGATTATAACGATTAAAAAAATATAAGTAAATGAGATAATAATATCCTACTTTTTTAGTCAGGAAATAATAATGATAAATAAAATTTACCAATAAATATAACCATTAATCAACAAACAGCCAATAATATAATGAACATTTGTTATTCAGCCGTAAAAATAGCTCACCAATTGTGTGAGCCATTTTTATTACTCATTTTACTTTTATTCTAGAGAATTAATTATGCAAACCGCGCCTTACCAATAGTAATATCTGACCACGCCGTTGTAATGGCAATTGTCGCCTTATTGTCCAGATTTTCAATAAAACCATTATCACCCGCTGTCGGGGCAAAACTGCTCATTGATTGGATCAAAGTATCAACCGCATTATCCGATAGCGCCGTAAACTCACGCTCTCCCGATGCACTCTCATCCCCCATCTGCGCCACCAATTTGGCACGATTACCATTAAAGTAATTGCTAAAAGTGACTGAACCTATTGATTCAAATGCTCCCTGAGCGGTTTTATCTTCGGTATGGCGGTTTACTGATAACACCAGATCATATCCGCTACGTTGGAACCACAGGTTTTGCCAGTCAATACCATCAAAGACAATCATATCCTCCGCATTGATATCATCAATCTGGTTGTCAATCACCTTACCGCTGACTACAAAGCTGTCTACACCCGTCCCACCCTGAAAGCGGTTCTGATAACCCCCTAATACCAGCAGATCCTGACCATCACCACCATTAAACTGGCTGAACTTAGCAATAGTGGCCGCTATCAGGTGGTCATCGCCTTCTCCACCATTAATCATCGCATGGTAACCCAACAGTTTAATTACGTCGTTACCGGCGTTGCCATCAATTTGGTTGTCATTACCAAATACTCTGGCAAAGTCATTCCCTTCACCTAGCTCAACTCGGTTGTTATTACCAATAGTCACGGCATAATCTTGATCTTCCCCGGTATCCACCCGGTTGTAGTTGCCTGAGGTGACGACGTAATCCTGGCCCTTATCGGTATCAATTAAGCCACCTTCGCCAAAGACAAACGTCTGGTCATTACCGTCCCCCATGAACACATGGTTAATACGTCCGGCGACCACTGCGGTATCATCGCCATTACCGCCAAACATCCAGTTTTCACGTCCCATCAGGACGCCCAGATCATTACCTGCACCACCCGCAAAAATGTTGGAAGTACCGATTGAGTAATAAACATCATCTCCGCGACCACCCCAGAAGTTGTTGTTATCGCCCAAATAGGCACCCAGATCTTTACCATCACCGCCCCAGTTGAAGTTGTAGTTCCCCAACGATACATGGATATCGCTATCCCCTTGCAGATGGCCGCTGTTACGCAGGAAATCAAACGTTTTCTGCTCCATATTGAGCAAATCCGTGGTTAGATTTTCTTTCAGATTGGTCACTAATGACTTCATCTCTTCTTGTTTATCTTTACTGAACATCGTCGCAAACAAGTTAGGCAAATTCAGCGAATGAAAACCAAATGCATGTTCTGGTTTAGTACTCTCCGTCTCCACAGTCGCTGGCGTGCCGCTCTGCCTTTCCTCATTTTCATCAGCATCTTTCTGTTTCAGGCCATGACTCTCAGCAAAGGATTTAATGCCATCCGTCCCCATATTAAGGTGAGATTTCAGGCCATCGAGCAATTTATCTGGATCAGTGAAGGCTTTCAGTTGTTCACCACTAAATTCCCCTATGACTTCAATCATCTCTTTTAGAATAGCCACACCATCCACAGGTTCGTCTCCACGGGAGACAATACGACCATCCGCAGTGTAATCCACACCAAAGATATCCGCTAAAGTGGTATCTGCATTCACACCGGCTAACCGACCAAGTAATTTGTTCTTAAGCTGACGTGGCAAATCCTGCGGATTATAGGTAAACGTTGTTTTCGCTATACCGGTTGTCGAGTATTGCTGAGTCATTAAACTAAACAACGAACCCAGGTTAGTGTCGAGAAGCGACTGGATATTGTCACCGAACATAAAGTTCCAGTTACCCGTAGTTACCTGAATATCCGCCCCTTGGCCCCCTACTGCAAAGTTGAATGCCAGTTTTTCATTATCCTGACGAAATTTATCCGCACGGCTCATATTGCTCATATCAACGCTGTTGCCATTCTTGCTTAGCCACTGGTTGAATTTCTTATTCAGCGCTGCTTCCGTATCACTTCTCAGACCACGGCTACTACGTTCATGTTGAGAACCCAAATCAACCAGAGTCTTATAGTCAACGCTGCTGGTTTGGTCCAAACCAGACATATCCTGAACAAATTTTTTCGCACCAGCGATTGTCCATTGCTGATCTTGCGCCGCTAGCCACTCCTGCCCTTCACCAGAACGGGCAATGCTTTGCAATACGCCGGAAATACGGGCTGCGCCATCAAATGAATTAACCAACGGCGGCGTTGGCAGGGATTTATCCATCATCACAATCAGATCATTACTACGGCCCTTGTTGAAACTGACGTTACGATTGCCAATAAACATTTGCGCCCCTTCAAGCGCCTGATAACCGGCAATATCGACGCTGTGTTTACTGTCACCATTGCCGATGTGCACCATCACATTGTTATCACCAAAGGCCAGTGATTTAAAACCTCCAGTACCTGCTTTGATGCCAACGTTCGACGTCCCCCAATTAAGCGCAGTAAATTCACCATTCCCCACATCCACTTGAATATTACCTGAGTAACTTATCTGGTTATTCGATATATGGCTTGAGTCGGTTTCAATTTTATTTTTGCGCTTCTCTGGCGCAGTGAAAATATCTGCATTATCCACAATCGCACCTTTGGCTGGCATATCTGCATTCGCTATACCGACACGAGAAAGATTGATATCGCTTTCAGCAATATTGCCACGCACTCGCTCTGAGTGCGTTTCAAGTTCACCTTTTTCATTCCAACTCAAGACAACTTTGTTATCAGTCAGGTTATTGATCCATTGATTATTTTTATTCTGGGTAAATTTACGGCCAGTGATATCAATGGCAACCTCACTACGACGCGCCGAAACAGTCGTGTGAATATCTTGCTCTTTTAAGGCGGTGATAAAGCGATGAGCAAAACCATCTCGTTTGTCATCACTAATCAGCGAACAACCCACGATGCTAATGTGGTCTGGTGTACCGACCTGACTAAAGCTCTGAGTAAATTGTTTGAGTTTTATTGCCAGCTCATCGGCACTGTAACCACTCAGACGAGTATTATTCTGCTCTGATTCGCTACGACCATGCCCGACAATCTGCCAACGCAACTTGTCCGATGGTTTAAATTGAGATGAATCACCATAGACAACACGGTATTTACCCTCAGAATCGAGCTGAACCACTACACTAGAATCTGGATGTTTACCCGCCAGATTTGCTGCTGCTTTAGCAGCTACAGGATCATCCTCCATCTGGATGATGATTTGACCATCAAAGCGGGTTTCTCGACCATCGGTTTGTGGTGTGACTGAAATGCGTTCCCAAGATTCGACATCTCTGTTTTTTAGAACAGTGTCCGACGATAATTTTTCCAGCACAGATATCGTAGCATCACCATTCTTCGAGCCTTTCAGTGTCAATTTACTGACGGTTGGGTCAGCAAATATCTTACCAATATTCAACTGTGCGAAACTGGCTGCTTGCTTAAAGTTGTCGCTTTCAACTTCAACAGAAACCCTTTGGCCTTTCTCATCCATAACGTCCAAAGTGACGACATCTTTCCGGTAATCCGCGATCCACCCTTCAACACCTGAATCCAGCGAAAACATTATTCCCCGCTCTTTCAGTGCGTGTAATACATGACGTTGTTCACCCTCACGTGCCTGTTTCCAAGTATTGTCATAACCCGTAATAGCGCTATCTTCAAATGTATTATAGTTAATATAGAAGCTCGATTTTGCACTGTCCTCAGGGCTGGCAGAAGCATATTTATAACCTATAGGAGATCGGTAACCCGTGATCAGGCCCTTATGGAAAGAATCCATAAAACGGTGAAAATCATCATAGTTATCAAACGATTTAGCACCAAAATTAGGATCAAAGAATGACCAGATTGTTTGAGCTTCACTCTTATGTACAACAACCGACATGGCGTGATCTTCAGACATAAACATCATATAAGTCGATTGCTTCACATTGCGCAGTTGCTCCATAACAGACTCATAGCCATCAACCTCATAATTCAGCGGATCACCAATCCTCGCCCCTGTTAACCCATTTGCTTTTAACCTTGCGCTATAATCAATATTCCCCTTCGCTTTCTCGATCAAACTGCCAGCATCAAGCTGTTGAAAATGTTGTATTGACAACAACTCTTCTATAGCCGGGCCGACTTTCTGACGGCGATATCGGTTAAGCAAAGAGGATTCAATAGAGTTGATATCTGTTTTCTTATTCACGGAGTTGTCATTGTAGGCTTTAACTACATCCTGCAACCACTCTATATAAGCTTTTCCCCCTCCCACGCCATTCACACGTTCTTCCATCATATAGCGGGAAGACAGAGCAAAGCATATTCCTTCCAGAAACTCTTTGGACTGAACGTCATTACCATTAGTCACGAGCACATTACTAATTTCTGGAATAAGCTTCTTAAGCTCCCCCAACAAATCCTCATTCTGACTGAAGTGGAATGAATAATCAGCCAATTGTTTTCCATCTGCTTTAAGGTCAAAAATGGTATAACCCACTTCCTGGAATAAACTTTTCTTTTCCACATTATGATCTTTGCTCTGAGATCCAGAAGGGGTCGATATATTCTCAATCGCCTGATGGATCTTTCTTAAACCAGACACGTCAATGCCTTTACCATCTTGTGATAAATCGTTGGCTTTTAGATTTGAAAAGACAGCATCTGAGACATCTTGACCATACTCTTTAATAACCGCTGCTTTGACTTGCTCAACCGCTTTATCAGAACTTTCCGCTTTCTGATTAATATAAATATTTGTCTTACCGCGAGTGACAAAATCACCATTTTCATCAATATAAAGGTGTTTTGAATCCTTAAGATTGGCATTGACAAGCTTATCGTACAAGCTACTGAAATCGCCTTGTTCTGCGATCCTCACTGTAGACTCAGCAAATATCATCGACTCTTCAAAGCGTGTGTTAATTTGAGACAACAACGCCTTCATTGCCGGTACACGATCTGAGTCAGGATGACCTAAGAGATAACCTTCAACCTGTTGACGCAAATTGGATAATTTTTTAATCACATCCAATTCATCGTCTTTCCTTCCTTGTCGGATATTCTGATAACTCTCTAGTGCATTAATGACTTTTTGGTAACTGTCACCACGCATTTTACCCAAAACAGATGCGGTTTGCTGGAACTCACTCACCGACATCAATTTTGGCACGGGCTTCCAGATGCCATTCACTTTCTCAGTAAGAATTCGGGTATGTCCCTGATGACGGGATATAATCCGATCTGCGATAAAATATAACTCGTCAGGTAATTGTGCATAATTGTCATAATTAGCAAGAATAAAACGTTCAACTGCTTTAAGCAGATTATTACTGGCCGTATTTTTTACAATAATCTTCTTAAATTCATTGCCATTACCCGGCCATGAACGCACTTCAAATCCTTCATCGCTCTTTTGCACTAATAAGTTACGTTCTGTACGTAATCCATAAAATGGCAATGCCTGATTCAGCATAGTGTCGACAGCACTGAGCTTAATATCGAGATCAACAATGGTATCGGCTTTATAGCCGCCGGGGTTAACCGCCAGCCGTTTTTTCTGCTCTTCAATAGTCAAAGCATCAAAGCGCGCCTGCACGGTAATACCCGCCTCGGTTAAGCTGCGGCCAATAGATTTTACAGGCAATCCTTTATATTCGATTGCCGGCTTATCCAGCAATCGAATTTCACCCACTAATCCTTCACGTTGCAATTTACGCAATACAGGTAATTCAACATTCCAGAAATAGTTACCAAGACGTAAGCCACCCTCAGAGATCAAATAAACATCACCACGTGATCCTGCGGCATAGACCGAACTCCAGAAACCAGTGTTGCTATACGTAGCAGCATCAATTGCCGCTCTTAGCGCTCTATGTTCATTATTTTCAGGATCGGCAAGATACATAATTCCCCAGCGCATAAGTTGCTGGTTAAGTTGAATCGCAAAAGCGTTTCCTTGCACATCAAGATCGTAAACAATTTTCTGACCATCCGGTTGTGCTGCCTCAAGAACATCTCGATGTCTTCTAAAAGTCTTCCCGGACCAGAATGAAACAATATTCTTATCACCGCGAGCAGGTTCAAAGCTATAGCCATAGCTGTCTATTTTGGCAATAAACTCAACTCGTTTATCCCAGTCATAATTCAGAGTCGCGTCAACAAACAGCTTCGCTAAAGATGAAGCTTCATTCTCTGGTACATTGTTTTTAGCATTCTTGATATGTCTTTCAACAAAAGCCACTATCCGTTGTCTGGTTTTATCAGAAATATCTGCGTTAACACGCTTGAATCCGGGAACAGGAATATATCTGTCCGATACATTATCGTTGCCATTATCAAGCCAACGGTAGATGTGAGCGACTTTTTGTGCGCGACTAAGTACGGAAGAATCGATCGCCCTCTTTTTACTTCCCCCCAATCCTTCCAGATTAATACCAGAAATTGTCGGCATTTTTCTGATGAGTTCACGCGTCTCATGCGAAGGAGGTACCAGAATGCTGTCAGATTTTGTTTCAACAGACCGAGGAATAAGCGAAGCACCGGTATTTTTTGTACGAATTCCCGCGTTGATCTGCAACCGGTTAACAGCTTGTTTAGCACTCTCCAACGCTTGCAATTCTTCTTCGGTCAGCCCTTGATAATATCTGTTTCTCGCTTCTAGCGTCGATTCAGGATCAATATGGCTGCCGGTTTCTCCCGCTCCTGTTGACTCATAGGCTTTTTCTCCTGACAAGCCGCTGCCGCTTGCACCAATGCGAGCCGGTTTGGAATCGCTTAATTTCGCTCCCTTGGCATCCGCTTGAGTCTGAGCCGCTTTACTTTCCGCCGCTGCGGTATCACGTTTACCACGGCTTTCTGCATTTTGATACGCAATATTGGCGTTATTCTGCGCCTTTTCTGCCTGCTGCTGTTGTGAAAGAGCTTCTTCTTTTTTCTGATCCGCTTTGAATTGCGCATCTACACCATCAAGAATCGCCTTGTCACGATTTTGTTTACCTTTTTCCGCGCCCGCTTCTGACAGCGCCACGGCATCTTTTACTTTTTGCTGTGTATCAATCGTATCCCGATGTATATCTGTCAGCCGTTTTTCTAATGTCGGCTTGAGGTTATCCAACCGTTTCTGGATCTCCTCAGAGATTCCACCCGCATAGTCGAGATAATGGCTATCTAACTCACGACTATCATCGGTTTCATCTTTAAGTTGCTTAAAGTTGTCAGCTATTAAAGTCAGCTCTTTAGTCACTGCCTGAGCTTCCTCTTTTATCGCATCACTCTGCTCTTGCCCACTCCGACTAAGCGCTTCCTGATCCGTTGATTCCAATTGAGATTTTGATTTTTCAATCGCTGCCAGTTGTTTCTCTTTTTCTTGTTCCAGGAGCTGACGATCTTTTTCGGCTTTTTCTTTATCGCTTAACGCATTTTTGGCCGCCTGGTCTTGCCTTGCATGTTCAATAACACTATTGGCTGGCAATCTACCTACAGACTTTGCAACAACGTTATCCAAGATATAGCCAATACCATTATTATCACCGATACCTTTAAATTCGATGCGGTTAGTACCTGCTTTGGCGATTAATTCCAGTGTTTCACTTTGCCATCCAGTATCACCATTAGTAATGGTAAATTTGCTTTCACCATTCCAAAGAACTTCCATGCCTTCATTATACGTAGTGCTATTTGCACGCTTTGCAAAATCAAAGCTTAATGAAATGACTTCACCTTCAAACCGGTTTTTCAGATCCTGGTAAATAGTGGTACTGACATCCACATCAAGTTCACTGACTCGCTTTCCATGACCCGCATTATTAAGGCCGTAAGCATTCGCCGGATTATATGCCTCAACACCATTAGTTGACTGCCAATCTTGATTACCTTGTTCAAAGTCACCATTGACGATCAAGTTTTCGTTCCGATCCGATACCGATCGCGTTTTTCGATTTAGCGAACCGGCTAAAGAACTTTCTATTGAGTTAATATCAGGCACTTCTACCGCTGTTACAGAACGACTCAGACGACCACTTAAGTCCGAACCAACTTGATCAATTTCCTCCATCTTAAAACCATCAATGGCAGAAACTTCGGTTAAGTTAATTGCACCTCTGCCCTTGTGAGTGCCTGACGTGTTAGCCTCATCCCCATGTACCAGATAGTTGATCGCCTGACTGCCTCCCACTCCGA
The DNA here is from genome assembly GCF_000612035.1 of Photorhabdus aegyptia. NCBI lineage: Bacteria > Pseudomonadati > Pseudomonadota > Gammaproteobacteria > Enterobacterales > Morganellaceae > Photorhabdus > Photorhabdus aegyptia. The sequence continues at coordinate 24,071 of NZ_JFGV01000011.1, forward strand.
GTACAGTTTGTTTGATATTGTCGAAGAAAGAAGCAAGTTTGTTGCTTTCTGTATTACTCGATGCAACAGCCAAGCTGTAAAAATCACCATCACCAATCTTAATCGCCACGTTGTTGCGTGCGTAAGAAGCGTTAACATACAAGCCGTGACCAACCTGAATATTGGCATTACCCTGGCCTTTCATCACCGCAACATTGAGGCCATTGCCAACTTTGGTATTGACGTTATATTTCCCCCACGCCACGTTAACCGAAACACCATTACCTACATGAGTGTTAATGTTAGCGTCACCATGAGCAGCAGTGACATTTAAGCCATTGCCTACTGTCGTGGTCACGTTAGCTTTCCCTTTTGCCGCCGTAATCTGCATACCGTCACCCACTTTGGTGATGACATTGCCTTCACTCCATAAGGCGTTAAAGCTGTCGCCCTTACCTACTTGGGTGACAATGTTAGCCTTGCCTTTAGCAAGCACCACATTGCGTCCATCTCCTACTCTGGTGATAATGTTGGCTTCGCCCCAGGCGCCGGTGTAGTCATCACCGTTACCCACATGGGTAATGGTATTGGCATCCCCCTGAACCACCGTGACTTCTTGTCCAATCCCCACTTTGGTAATGAGATTAGCTTTACCTTTCGCGAAGTTGTAACGGTCGCCATTTCCCACTTGAGTCAGGATATTGGCTTCCCCCCAAGCCGCATTCACTCCGGCGCCATCGCCAATTTTGGTGATGATATTGGCTTTACCTTTGGCAAAACCCACCGTCGTCCCCTCGCCGACATGGGTCATCACATTACCCACATCAGAAATAAGCAGACCGACCGTGGGACCGTTTCCTACTTTGGTCAGAATATTGCCTTTGCCGAGCAGGATACCGGCGGTCGTCGCGTCGCCGACATGCGTAATAACATTCGCTTTCGCCGCCGCAACCACTCCCATAAAATCATTACCCACTTTGGTAACGATATTAGCCTCACCCAGTGCTAACACGCCGGTTAAACCATCCCCGACATGGGTCATAATATTGGCTTTACCAAACATGGCCGCCAGTGTCGTACCCTTACCGACTTTGGTCATCACATTCAATTCACCGGCAAACAAACCGATACTGGTGCCATCACCCACATGCGAATAGATATTGGCTTTCCCGATCATTAAAGCGGCGGTCAGGTCATTGCCGACTTTGGTCAGCACATTGGCGCCTCCAATCATGGCCGCGAAGGTATTGCCATCCCCGACATGGGTAAAGATATTGGCTTTCCCGATCATCGCCGCCAGAGTCATGCCATTACCCACTTTCGTGGCGATATTGCCCTTTGCCAGCATCAGCGCAACAGTTGTGCCATCCCCAATATGAGTAAACACATTGCCTGCGGCTATCATCAATGCCAGCGCATTACCGTCACCTACTTTGGTAAAGACATTGACTGCGCCACCCATTAACGCCCAGGCATCCCCTTTGCCGACATGAGTAAACAGGTTGCCCGCGCCAATCATGGCGGCAATCGATATCCCCTCCCCAACTTTGGTGAAGATATTGCCTGCCGCGGCCATTACGCCCAGCGTCAAACCGTCGCCGACATGAGTCAACACGTTGCCGATGCCGAACATGATGCCGGTCGTGTCACCCTTGCCGACTTTGGTTAAGACATTAGCGCCACCGAGCATAACGCCCGTGGTATTGCCATCACCGATATGCGTGAGAACATTCGCGCCACCGCCCATTACCGCCAACGCATTGCCTTTCCCTTTCTTGGTCAAGATGTTGGCTCCGCCCAACGCAATAGCGGTGGTATCGGCAGTTTCACTCTCATCACTGAGATGGGTGATAATATTGGCGCCACCGAACATACCGGCAACCAGATCTCCCGCACCAAGCTTAGTGAGCACGTTAGCACCACCCAAAAGTACGGAGGAGATATCCCCGGTTCCCGCCTGAGTGATGACGTTAAAACCGCCCGCACCGGACCAGTTGCCATTGCCATTACCAATTTGGCTATGAGTATTGTACCCGCCCAACATCAGCACCCGGCTGTTACCGCTGCCTTTGTGAATTGAGATATTGCCATAAGCCAGAAGATGAGCCAGATATTGTCCATCCCCGACACGCACAAGAACATTTACCGCGCCACCAGCGTAAACATCCATTTTCCCGCTCTGGCCTTGGTGAACCAGAACATTGGCTAAACCCGCACCATGAAATGTCAGATCGCCCTTTTCACCATTTTTTACAACGACATTAGCGGCACCAGCACCATCAAAATTGGTATCACCGAATTTTGAGCCGTGCAAAATGACGTTCGCCGCCCCTGCGCCCTTAAAATTAACATTTCCCCGCGTGATATTAGATTTAATAATGTTTCCACCACCCACACCGTTAAAATTAACGTAACCACTGCTTGTGGGTGACTTTACAAGATCTTGCTGACTATATTCTTCACTATGTACTAATCGATGGGAGGTACGGCGCACTGTATTAACGTTATATTGAAGCTGGCTTAACATGTAACCGGGACCAATAGAGGTATATCCGTTAGCATAGGAAAGCTCTTCATTAGCCAAATTACCCGTATGATCGCCTGCTTTGTACCAGGCTTCTGCTCTGTATTTCAGTTGCCCTGTATCAGGATCGTTTTTCAACTGAACTTTAACGATTTTGGTATATGACCCCATGACCTTGGCATACACATAAGTATTGGGTTGCCGGTTTGATTTAACTGCGGAAACATCGACTTTGCGACCATCAGAGAAGATCGCATATCCCCCCATTTTGGCATCACCGAGCGAGATATCCTCGGCTTTAACCACTATGCCACCCGCATAAGTTACCCACTTATCTATCAGCAGGCTTTCCTCGATAGCATGAATCTCAATGGGCTGTTGATGCTCAAAAACCAAACTGGAGAGGCGGTAAGCGCCATTAGCGTTTACCGCGACAAATCCATTGCCTGACGAAATTTCTTTCGCGGCAAGATCTTTAAGGTGATTACCTGCTTTATACCAAGAAGTGGCATAATAACCGAGTCTACCGGTAGTAGGATTATTTTGAAGTTGGACTTTGCTGATTTTAGTGTACATTTTGTCAGCAAACGCAAAAAGATAGGTATTCGGTTCGACGGTTGATTTAATACCTGTAACTTGCTGAGACTCCTGAATCCAGCTTCCTCCCATCGTTGCCGTCGTCAATACGATTTCTTCGGCTTTAGCAAATTCCAATGCTTCACCATCAAAATCGCTATCCGCGCCTATTCTGGTGATTTCATTGTAAGCACCCGCACCGGAGAAATTAATATTGCCATGTGCGACATCAGAATAGAGTTTGTTATAACCACCCGCACCTTCAAACGTAATATCACCGCGGGTCTGTTCATACCCATCTTTATTTTGACGTACACGCTCAATGCGATTCGCTGCCCCCGCACCACGTAAGATAATATTACCTTCTTTACCTTTACGTACGATGTGATTATCAGCACCCGTCCCATTAAATGTAACGTTACCGCTCTCTACTCGTGAGCTGATGCTGTTTGCAGCGCCTGCGCCATTAAAAGTCACATTTCCCTGTGAATCTTGATAACGGTTAAACCAGGTATGGTCAATGTCATTGTATGCCCCTGCACCGGCAAAATCTAAATTTCCCCGGTTGGTTTCATGCCATAACTTATTGTATCCACCGGCCCCTTTAAAATTTGTATCACCAGACAAACCCTTACGAACCAGTTTGTTATAACCGGCAGCACCCGAATAATTTAAATTTCCCGTTTTACCTGTGTGATGAATAAAAGCCGCACCGGCGGCACCCGCAAATGACAGACCACCATTTCCCGTTTTACTAACGCCGGCGTAACCTGAAGCTCCCTTTACCGCAAGGTCACCATCTGTATGGTATACATCGACTTTAAGTGAACCAACAGTAACATCATCATTTCCGCCATAAGCATAAACTTCACCACCAACACCAATAGCAGTAATACTATTACCATCATTATCGTCGTAGTATTTTCCAGTAAAGAAGTACTCGGTACTTCTATTTGATGATTTCCCCATCAAAAAATCCCTTTAAATTAAACAAAAAACCACTGCACTTGACGAATACAACGGTTGTTTTGGACATCAAGTTTCCCGCGGACAGTACACGCTTTTTGACCTTTCCACGGCAAAAAGACACGACGGCGCAAATCCCTGGCAACTTCACGCCCATGACCAAAAGGCGCAATCATTTCGGGAAAAAAGATATGTGGACCAGAGCGCCAGTCTGTGTGGGTAAGCTCTCTTTCTCCTGAAAGAAGCTCTTCTCGATTCCGCTCAGATAAAAAAGCCCAATTACAAAAGGCGATCGGATGCCCGTGTTCATCTTCGTAATAGCAAAACTGATTCAGCTCAAATGCAGGCAAGATACGCTGTTGCCACTCGGACACCAAGTATCTCCGATGCAGAGGAGAATGCTGACTCAGCAACATGACTCCTCCAATTATCGTTTGAATTTCTGCGTTATTCAGTTTCACTGGTTGATGTATAATCGCCATGCGCTAATCAACCATGAGATCTTATTTTGTATTTTTAGATGGGCGTTTTTTAGCATTATCAGACTCTTCCGCTACAGATTCTGATGCAATTTGTTCTTCGGCTACTTGTGGAACTGGTAAAAATCCTGCTGCAACCAACTTGTCAAATTCAGCCGCCATCCGTGGATCTTCCAACATATTTTTAACCATCGAAACCATATACATAAATCCCGATGCTGGCATATGGATAACTTGCTTTAATTCAAGTTCATTATCATTTTCTGCCATTATCCCATTCGCCATACGATTTGGCTCTTGACCAACGAAATAAAGAGAAAAAACACCTTTGTTATAATTAACGCTAGAGATAGTTTGTACAAATTTTTCAGACATATTTTTATTTACCAAAAATAAACAATTTTTTAATGAGACTATGCAATGTTCACAACAAGAAAAGCATTCAATTCAGGGATATCCTGAGTTTGTATATCTATAAATACATTAAGCGTAAATGAATCAACAAATAATATAGAGACAAAACTCAAAATCAATATTTATATACAAAAAGTCCTTTTACCCCCCATATATAGTCCCATTTACCCACACTGGTACTGGCAATAAATATAAGATAATAATGCAATACTTAAATACTACACAAATCAACATAATATTTTGTTTTAATTAATATTTTTTGTGAATTTTAAAGATGTTTTTTTCATGAATAAAATTGAGAAATCGACCATAGCATCATTAAGATTAATATTGATGATATGTAATGGAAAAGAAAATATTACTGATATTGATAACTTAGAAATCTCTGGTTGTTACCATTCCTATATAAAGGATATAGAGAAAAAATTTAACTTATCTCTTTCAAATAAAAATTCCGTAAGCAAAAAGCATCATAACATACCTTTACCCGCAATCTTGTTTGATAATAATGGGCGACCTTTTGTTTTAGCCAAATCGAATAAAGACAACTCATTGATACAGAGGGTTGATAAAGAAAATCCCGAAATATGGTCCGAAGAAAGGCTAATAAAAGAGTGGAATGGAAAATGGATTAAAATTAAACAGAAACAAGCCAAATTTAACATTAGTTGGTTTATTCCAGAATTCCTGGCACAAAAGAAAAATTTGGGTGAGATACTGCTATTTTCCTTTGTGTTACAGATTCTTGCGTTAATTTCACCTTTAGTTATTCAGGTGGTTATGGATAAGGTCTTAATCCATCAAGCGTTATCGACACTTGATGTATTAGTCTTTGGCTTAATTATTGCCGGCATTATTGAGGTGATTTTACGCGGATTGCGCGAATATCAATACGCACACACTGCCAACCGTATTGATATCAGATTGGGATTAAAATTGGTCCAACATCTGTTCGGGCTGCCTTTACTCTTTTTTAAATCCCGTCAGGTAGGAGCAATTGTCACACGGGTGCGTGAACTGAATACCGTCAGAGAATTTCTGACCGGTTCAATGTTCACCTTATCTGTCGATCTGCTGTTTATGTTTATTTTTATCTATGTGATGACGCTGTTATCCAGCACACTGACCTGGGTTTTTCTCGCTACTTTCCCTTTTTATGCCATTTTGGCATGGTGGCTGACTCCGCGCATGGAAAAAGCGGTTGAACAACAGTTCACCCATGCAGCAATAAATACCTCTTTTCTGACTGAAACGGTTTCCGGTTCTGAAACCCTAAAAAGTCTGGCGGTAGAGCCAAGATTCGTTCGTCGTTGGGATCGCCAGACTGAGAAGATGGTGGATACCAGTTATGCGGTACAGCAACTGAGTAACCGCTCAAATCATATTGTGATGCTACTGCAAAAAGTCACCAATGCTGCGATTCTCTGGTTAGGCGCGTCAGAAGTTTTATCACTGCAAATGACCATTGGTCAGTTGATCGCCTTCAACATGATGGTAAATCACACTTCCCAACCCTTAGCCCGACTAGTGGAGCTATGGGGACAATTTATTAGAACGCGGGTAGCCGTCGATAACTTAGGAGATATGTTAAACCTGCCAACCGAACAGCAATCCGGTCAACAACAAATCACGCCGCAAGGAGCGATCTCGTTTAACCATGTTGTCTTTCGCTACCAACCTGATATTCCACCAACGATTAAGGGATTGACTCTCCATATAAGAGCCGGAGAAACCATCGGCATTGTAGGTGCTTCCGGTTCCGGGAAAAGTACGTTGGCGCGTTTATTACTCCGCCTTTATACCCCAGAAACAGGCGCAATCACCTTAGATGGGATTCCATTGCAAAATATAAATATTGCAACACTCAGGCAGCAAATTGGCGTGGTTCTGCAAGAAAATTTCTTATTTAACAAAACAGTATATGAGAATATTGCCCAATCAAAACCCGATGCCAATCTGGAAGCCGTCATTAAAGCGGCCAAACTGGCGGGCGCTCATGAATTTATTCTCAAGCTCCCAATGGGATATGACACAACTATCGCAGAAGGCGGGCAATCTTTATCCGGCGGTCAGCGTCAGCGGCTTGCCATTGCCCGGACTATCCTGGCTAACCCCAAAATTCTCATTCTTGATGAAGCCACCAGCGCCCTTGACGATGAATCTCAATCACTCATTCAATCCAATATGGCGGAAATTGCTCAAGGCAGGACGGTTATTACCATCGCACACCGCCTTTCAACTGTACGTCATTGTGATCGCATTATTGTTCTTAAGCAGGGAGAAATTATCGAACAAGGCTCTCACGCTCAATTGCTTAGCCTCGGCAAGCAATACCGAAAACTCTGGCAATTACAACAGGAATTGAAGCAGGAAGCGCCCCACCATGATTAAGTCTATTAAGAACAAAATTAAAACACGGCGGCGCTCTTGCCCGCGACACTATGAATTTTTACCGACACACCTGGCGTTATCACAGCGTCCGCCCTCGCCGTTCGCTCGTTATACCGCAATCACGCTCAGCATCGGTGTCATCATAGCCTTGCTCTGGGCCTATCTGGGCAAGCTGGATGTTCAGGCTACGGCAACCGGCCGTCTGATCGTCTCAGGTCGCTCTCAGATAATTCAAGCTTATGAACAGAGTCGGGTGACAGCTATCCATGTTCAGAATGGACAGCAAGTAACAAAAGACGCCCCACTGCTGACATTGGACACACTCGGTGTTAATCAAGATATCGCTCGGTTACTCAAGCAGATCGAATATCAAGTCCATGAAAAAATTCGTTATCAGGCTTTAACTGAGGAACAAAAGCCAGAAGAACAAGCACTATTTCAAACATTGCCGGTATCTCAACAAGCACAAGTTGTTGAAAACTACTCCCGGGAGAAAAGAGAGTATGAAGCGAACGTAACAAATCTGAAAGCAGAGATGAACGTCAATCTCTCTTCTCAACAATCACGGAAAAGCGATATCAACGCGCTCACTAAGCTCCGGCAAAATATTAGCCAGCGTTTAAAAGCGCGCCAGACTTTAAGTCAAAAACAGGTGATCAGCAAAGTTGAATACCTTGAACAGGAAAAAGAGTTTCTGGAAACAGAACGTCTGATTACTCAACAAAATGCAGAACTTAATGTGCTGCAATCGCAATATATCAGTCTGGAAGAGCGCTTAAATAGCCTGAAAACACAAAAAGAGCGTGAATGGTTTGATAAAAGAAAACAGGCCGAAGTTCAATTGGTTGTTTTAGAGCAAGAGCTGGCAAAAGCTCAAGTGCGAGAACAACTTGAAGTTATTCGCTCTCCCGTAACAGGAACCGTTCAACAACTCAGTGTGCATACATTAGGCGCAGTTTTGCAACCAGCGCAAAACTTAATGGTGATCGTCCCTGATGACAATGTGCAACTGGCAGAAGTGCAAATTCTCAATAAAGATGCCGGATTTGTGCATCCAGGACAACAAGTCACCATCAAAGTAGACGCTTTCCCCTATACGCGTTACGGCACGATTGATGGCGAACTGTTGAGTATATCCCGAGACTCAACCACCGATGAACAGTTAGGGTTGGTCTTCCCTGCTCAGATAAGCCTTAAGAGTAATAATATTGTCATAGACAACACACGTGTTGACATTACCCCCGGTATGTCAATCGTCGCTGAAATCAAAACTGATCAACGCCGCGTTATCGATTATCTCCTGAGCCCGATCAGAGAGTATCAATCTGAAGCCTTGAGGGAGAAATAATCGTGAACATATTACCCTCTTCTGCTACCGATTCCGGTAACAACACCCATAATCAGGCACTGGACTGCATTGTCTATGTGGGAAAACAATTTCATAAGTCAGCCACTATCGATCAACTCCAACACAGCCTGGGTTTTGATTCTTTACATTTAAATGAGTTACAACTACGCGAAGCCGCCGATGCTATTGGGCTACGCAGTAAAATTGAGCAATTAACTGCCAATACAGGGCCAACGTTACCCTTACCGGCATTGATTGAACTGGAACAGCAATGGTGGGTACTGATTGGAGTCAGCCACACTCATGTTACTGTTCTCGATCCTACGACTAAACAAACGCGGTCGCTCTCTTTATTTACTGATAATAAAGAGCACGCCTATAAGATTCTGTTGATCGCCGATCAGGAATTAACTAAAAAACATATCAAATTCGGCCTGGGCTGGTTTTATCCCTCCATTTTCCGCCAGAAAAGTCAGATAAGAGATCTCTTTTTATTTGCCATTGTTCTGCAATTATTTGCGCTGGTCAGCCCGATCCTGTTTGAAAACATCATCGATAAGGTATTGGTAGGACGAAGTTTATCCAGCCTGCATGTATTAGGTATGGCTATGCTCGCTATCGCCCTTGCCGAACCCTTGTATAGCTTTATGCGCAACACCGTGTTTGGGCATATGGCAAACCAGATAAACTCTGAACTCTCCGGGCGACTGTATCGCCATCTGACAAGCTTGCCACTGCAATATTTTAAGCAACGGCAAACCGGGCAGATTATTGCCAGAGTCAGAGAAATGTCTCAAATCCGCCAGTTTTTGACGGGTTCTACCCTGATGCTGCTGTTAGATCTGATTTTCGTTATCATGTTCATTGGCGTTATGTTTTACTATGCCAAGATATTGACCTGGATCGTTATTGGCTCACTCTTTGTTTATTTCGTATTCTGGCTTATTGCCGGGCCAATTATTCGCCGCAAAGTGGAGGCAGAATATGAAACCGATGCGAATGCAACGAGCTTTCTGACCGAAGCTGTAACAGGCATTGAAACCATCAAAACCACCGCGACTGAAAATCGTTTTTTACATCAGTGGCAACGCATTCTCAGCCAACAATTAACTAAAAGCTTTGCGGCACGGAAAAGCGGTTTAATTGCCGGGCAAGGCATCGATTTTGTCCAAAAATTTACCGCCGCAATCCTTTTATGGTGGGGAGTGACAGAAGTTTTACGTGGTGAACTGACGCCGGGACAACTTATCGCTTTTAATATGCTGGCCGGACATGTCACCCAACCAATCCTCCGGCTGGCACAGGTTTGGCAAGATTTTCAGCATACGTTAATCGCTCTGAAACGTGTGGGGGATATTCTTGATGAACCAATGGAGAACAGTAAGCAAGGATTAGCTTCTGTACCTGAGCTGGCAGGTCAAATTGAATTCAGAAACATTCGTTTCCGCTATCATGACGACACACCGGAGGTTCTGGCAAATTTATCGTTGTCAATAAAATCTGGTCAATTTATTGGTATAACCGGACCATCGGGTTCAGGTAAAAGTACGCTCGCCCGTTTACTACAAAGGCTATATGTACCTCAACATGGACAAGTGCTAATTGATGGGATGGATCTGGCTATTGCCGATCCTGTCTCTTTACGCCGCAATATGAGTGTTGTGCTCCAGGAAAGTATCCTCTTTTCCGGCAGCATCATCGATAACATCCGACTATGTAAACCCAACGCCACTGATGCAGAAGTCTATCGCGCGGCTGAGTTATCTGGCGCCATTGAATTTATCCAATCGCTTCCTCACGGTTTTGCTCATCCGGTCGGGGAGAAAGGGGCAAATCTCTCTGGTGGTCAAAGGCAGCGCATCGCATTAGCAAGAGCCCTCTTGGTCAACCCGACTATTCTGATCCTCGATGAAGCTACCTCAGCATTAGATTATGAATCTGAAGCCGCAATCATGGCAAATATGGATGAAATATGCCGTAACAGAACGGTTATTAGCATTGCTCACCGGCTCAACACAATTCGCCATGCCGACAAAATTTGTGTGTTAGATCAAGGGCAAATCGTCGAATTTGACTCACATGATCAACTACTTCAACAAGGCGGTTTATACGCCCATTTATGGCACCAACAAATTGGTGAAAGTTGAATTGACATTCAGCTTAATTTCTTAAGAAGAGGAAGCATAAATTTTGACTCGAAATGTGTCTATTTTTGTTTATTTGATTAATAAATTAACAAAATGTAAATAAATTATTTAAATTGTAACGTTCAGTTATTAATATGTTAGATAAATTAAATATCTTTATACATCTTAACTTTTAAGTTGGAGAACTCTTATGGATAGGAATCCAGTTTCGTTAAGCGCTTTGGCATTTTCAGGAGGATCTCTAACTTCGATTACCGGCCCGATAGAAATTTTAACCACCGCCGCTCACTTAGCCGGAGCACCGGAACCAGAAATCAATATCATTACCCAAGATAATCAAGATGTTATCGGGCTAGGCGGTGTTCGGCTAAAGCCCAATAAACTCATAGGAGAAATTAAACAAACAGATATTGTCTTGGTGGGGGCAATCGGACTCCCCTATAACGATCTCAACTCTTGCACGCAAGAAACCTTAGATTGGCTGCAAATGATGGAACAAAAAAATATCCCTATCGTCTCTATTTGCTCCGGTTCATTTATCCTGGCTAAAGCTAACTTACTCAATAACCGTAAAGCCACCACCCACTGGCTGTTTACCAACTTATTTAAGGATATGTTTCCACAAGTACAGTTACACTCGGAAATAAAAGTCACCAGAGATAACAATATCTTTTGTACTTCTGGCACCTATGAATACAACGATGTCATGATGCACATTGTTGAGCAGATATATGGTCAAAATACCCGGGAAACCTGTAGTCAGCTTATATTTGGCGATATGGAAGGTCTCCCTTCGCACACTCTGGCAAGTTTTGTCCCCTATCGCCAACATTCAGATACATTAATCCACAAACTACAAGACTGGATGCATTCTGCCCCATCGGACCGATTATCAGTTGGTAATTTGGCCGATAAAATTCATCTGTGTGAAAGACAGATGAAGCGGCGTTTTAAGACTGCAACCGGCCAGACGCCTATTCAATATATCCAACAGATTCGATTATCTCTGGCGAAATGCCGGTTAGAAAAATCGAATAAGACCATAGAAGAGATCAGCCATGAAGTTGGCTATGAAGATACTCGTTATTTCAGAGAGTTATTCAAGAAACTTAATGGGTTAACACCAGTAGAGTACCGTAGAAAATACCAGCACCGCTAAAACGGAAACTCAATCACAATCCTTTACGGATAAGCAATGACGCCGCTTTTATCTTTGTCAGGCAGTAGCGATACACTAGAAGCTGGGGTATCATGGCGTGCTATATTTTATGGTATACGCCCTTTATTAATTGAATTTATGGCAAAAGAACAAATGGATCGCACCACTCTGGATTTGTTCGCAAATGAACGCAGACCGGGGCGCCCAAAAACCAACCCACTTTCCAGGGATGAACAACTCAGAGTCAACAAACGTAACCAACTTCGCCGTGATAAGGTGCGCGGTCTGCGTCGTGTGGAACTGAAAATAAATGCTGATGCAGTAGATGCGCTTAACTTTCTTGCACAGCAACGCAACATCAGCCGCAGTGAACTCATCGAGCAAATTTTGCTGGCCCAGTTAGCAGAAAGCAACATCGCGACTTGATAGCATTGAAGGCACGAAATCACACAAACTTGACAGAATTGTCCTGACTGTTTAGTCAAAATAGGATTTTGTTTTTTTATTAATACAATCAGTACCTTTTTCACTGATTTTTAACATTTTATACGTATATCTCATACAGAAATACACAAATAAAACAAGAGGTTATATTATCCTATGGCAATTATAGGTATATTTTTCGGCAGCGATACCGGCAACACAGAAAATATTGCCAAAAAGATCCAAAAAATTCTGGGTTCCGACATTGCAGAAGTCCATGATATTGCCAAAAGCAGCAAAGAAGATATCGAACAGTTCGATATTCTGCTACTCGGCATCCCTACCTGGTACTACGGCGAAGCGCAGTGCGACTGGGATGATTTCTTCCCTACTCTGGAAGAGATCGATTTTGAAGGGAAGTTGGTCGCTCTTTTCGGTTGTGGCGATCAGGAAGATTACGCGGAATATTTCTGTGATGCTATGGGAACTATCCGTGACATCATTGAACCCCGCGGCGCCATTATTGTTGGTCATTGGCCAACTGAGGGCTATCACTTCGAAGAATCAAAAGGTCTGGCTGATGATAACCATTTTATCGGGCTTGCTATTGATGAAGACCGCCAACCAGAATTAACAGAAGAGCGTGTTAATGCCTGGACCAAGCAGATCTACGAAGAGCTGAGTTTGTCAGAAATTCTTGCAGGATAGCGGCCTATCCCATTAAGCGCAATTGGTGCAGGCTATTTCTTATCAATAGTGAACCCACGGTAGGTGAGAAGTGACTCGCTTCACTCGCCCTGTGGGATCGCGTTCAAAGGCTATTGCTTTTATTAGAACACTGCTTAAATCCGCTTTTTATTACGAAGAATGGCAAAAAATATCCTAAACACGATAAATAGTAAGGTTATTCCTGCCTTTTATAAATGATTATTCTGGCAAAATGTGTAATGAAAGTTCAGGTTAACGTGGTTTTCATTTTCACTAGCCATGCCTATAATCATAATCTGATAACTAACTGGTACTTTTTGAAGTATCGCTAAGTTCACTTTACTGAGTAACAGGACTGAATCCGCATGACCGACAACAACAAAGCATTAAAAGATGCTGGACTTAAAGTTACACTTCCTCGTCTGAAAATACTGGAAGTGTTACAGGAGCCTGAATACCACCATGTCAGTGCGGAAGATCTCTACAAAAAACTGATTGATAACGGTGAAGAGATTGGACTTGCTACTGTCTACCGCGTGTTGAATCAGTTTGATGATGCCGGAATTGTCACCCGTCACAACTTTGAGGGCGGCAAATCGGTTTTTGAACTCACTCAACAACACCACCACGACCATTTAATCTGCCTGGACTGTGGTAAAGTCATTGAATTCAGTGACAAATATATTGAAAGACGCCAGAAGAACATTGCTGAGCGTTATGGGATTAAACTTTCAAACCACAGCCTTTATTTATATGGTCACTGCTCCGCCGGTAATTGCCGCGAAGATAGTAGCGCACATGACGAGAAGTGATTCACGCCTGAACCGCTAATTTTTTATCTACCTAGAGGGGAACCCGCCAGGGTTCCCCAAACCGCTAACAAATCTCGCTTAAAATGAACTACGCCTCAATTTTACCTTGGCTACACGGGAGTCACTCCCACATCCAAACATAACAACACCAAAACGTTGCAATTAGCAGCGCTATCTTCTTGATATTTTGTGGTGTTACTATCGGCAGGCATTACATCTGAATTTTCATCAATTCCCTGAACCGGGCAGAATGACATCATGCTTTATTGCACTATAATGCAATTTGCATTATAGTGCAAAATTAGAGGAATTGAGGGGATATCATGTTTACCGTCATTTACCATGATGAAGTGGAGAAGGAGCTGAAATCATTACCACCAGTCGTTTCTGCAAAGCTGGCACGTCTCATCAGTAAACTAGAATTAGATCCTACCAGACTGAGAAAACCAGATACTAAGCCAATAGGTGATGGTTTATTTGAAATCAGGACTATGGGAACAGATATCGCCAGAGGCCTTTGGGTATATCAGAAAGATCAACAGATATTTATGCTAAGAATTTTCATCAAGAAAACGCAGAAAACCCCGCGTAGTGAAATTGAACTTGCATTCAAACGGTTAGAGGAAATGTTAAATGGCTAAGTACAAAACGCATACTCAGATAATGGCCGAAATGATGGAAGATCCAGCGTTTAAAGCGGCCTATGAAGCAGAGCTTCGCAAAGAACGCCTTCAGAATACGCTGGAACAATGGCGAACCAGCGCGGGATTAACCCGAGCTGACCTTGCAAAGATCTTGGGTGTAACACCCTCAACCGTATCACGCATGGAAAAGAATGTAACCAGAGCCTCTATTGATACACTGGCAAGATATGCTCAGGCTTGTGGAATTGAACACCCATCTATTTCTCTGTGATACAACCCGCCTTTAACAAATCTGCGGAATTCTCCCTCCCGAATACTAATTGGACTGTTAGCATTAGGAGGGTAGTAGAAAGCAAACCTTATTCAAAAGATCAGGTTTATTTTTTGGTCATTGAGGAACCCATCAGGGTTCCCCTCTTGCTACAACATCATCATGCCTTTACGTTATCAATTCGGCTGTAACGTTTACCATCCGGGCTGACAGAACGGATTAACACATCACCTCTCACTCTTGGGCGTTTATGGTTGTTATAAACTTCCCAGTTACGACCGCCATCAGTCGAATACTGAATGACCAATCCAGGCAGAGCAACATTAGCCCGCAAAATGCCACGTTTTACCTTAGCCCCCGGAACCGGTAAACGGTAAGCAATGCCTGCTTTATCCAGTTTACTCAGTTCACGTTGCCCTATCAGGTTAGCGAATCGAGTCCAGTCACGATTAAGCGCATCTACATCGACTTTATACGTTTCTCCCCGCTTATATGTCTGACCCGGAACATAATCCAGTTCCCAACCGGCCCGGTGCCATGCTCGTTCTGCCAGCGGCAACAAGCGCGGATAAATCATATATTCCATCTGCTCATCAGTACGAACCGTTTCACTCCATCCTTGACCTGAAAGCCCATAAGCGCCCGGCCACGGTTTATCACTTTTCGCACGGAATGCATTACCATCACGGTCAACGGAAGTTTCAGCATTTTGTGGCATGTTATTAGGCGCAAAACTAAAGATCTTAGCTTCATCGTTAAAACGGGCCGCCCAATAATAGCCACGCTCCTGTGGATGAACTTCATATGGCATATCCAGATAAATATAATCTGGATTAGATATCACCACTTCATAGCCCTTATTTGCCCAATCATTGACTGAATCAAAACCGCCATCGTAGAGAGTATCCCAGAAATTCACTCCAACACGTTTAGTGGCAAACTCTTTAGCACTGCCAGCATGTTTTAAACCATCCTGCCACGCCTGCATCCTCTCGATACCATTAGCGTTCACAATTTTGCTTACTTCAATTGCGAAATAACTGGCAATATGATCAATATCTTTCACAACACCCTGTTCTATCAACTTCTGACAAACCTGAGATTTAGACCACGGTTTATCTTCCGCACTTTTATCAATGATGCCCTTACCCGGTACGATAGGACCATTTTTATCCTGGAATCCATCTCCCAAACGGATATTCTTCGCCTCATCTCCGCCGAAATGCCAGGTCTCCAATGGTGAGCCAGCAGCTTTATGCATAGCGGCAATTTCACCTATGACTTTCTCAACAAACCGTTTTGAAGAATCCATACACGGATTTAAATAACTGCGACGATCATAGAGCTGAACAGAGGTTGCTCTGGTGGTATCCGCTGGGTCCAGCAAACGATACTCATTCGCTCCTTTCACATTCCCCTGAGCGATCAATTTCTTATAACGGGCTTCCATAGAAACAACGGCGGCACGAGCATGGGCAGGCATATCAATTTCAGGAATAACATCGATATAACGCGCTTTGGCATATTTCAGAATATCAATATAGTCTTGACGACTGAAATACCCGCTACCCATATTGTTGTTATCAGGACCTGAACCCAGTTGTGGCAACAAACATTGAGTTTCATCTAAATCATGACACCGCTGGCTGCCGACTTCCGTCAACTCAGGTAATCCAGGAATTTCCAAACGCCAACCTTCATCATCAGTCAGATGAATATGGAATTTATTCAACTTGTAACTTGCCATTTGGTCAAGCAAACGCAGAACGGCCTGTTTACTGTGGAAATTACGCCCTACATCAAGGAGAACCCCACGATATTCAAAGCGGGGCGCATCTTTTGCCGCCAAAGTAGCAATCTTCCTATCGCCATCAACAGGAATTAATGACAACAGAGATTGAAGGCCGTAAAACACCCCAGATTGGTCAAAAGCAACAATTTGCGCCCCATTCTGGGTAATATTCAGACGGTAAGCCCCTTTAACCTGCCAATCACCAGTAAAATCTGAAGAGACAATTTGGGTCGCAACGGGATAACCACTATTCTCTAATTTAATTCCTTGATCAGTAAAACGTTTTCTGACAAGAATAACTGCCTCGTCATTTAAACCACCTAATTCCAGTCTCACTCCGCCAGATAAATCAACATCCTCGGTAAAAATCTGAACCTCTTTTGGTGTCGGGATAATTTGCCCACGCAATTTTTCTGATCCAACCTTTTTGACCTGCAAGTTTTTCATATAACGATTTTCAGGCGTCATCAGAATATTGTTATCTGTCTGCGTGCGTTTCCACTGATCGCCGGTAAAAGCAGATAAAAATTGGCTCAGATCTTCTGTATCCGTATTAACAAGTACTTTAGGTTTCGCGTCACCCGACGTTGCATACCAGCGGGGCAGAAAATCAGTACTGTAAATCTGCCAGTATTCTCCAATAAGCGGCAGTTTTACCTGCTCATTAACTTTAATGCCGGTGAATTTTTCGGTTGGCTCCAGTCTATGTAAATCGCCCGTGATACGTGTGATTTTGAACTGTTCATTATCCACACTCAGAACCTGGCGGATACTGTGGAAATAAATCGCCCAGTCAGAAGAGTCAATCGCCTGACTACCATTGGTTAAAGTAATATCCACTCGATTACATTTAGCCCAATCTGCCCCCAGTACCGCACAGTTAACGCCGTGATCTCCCGCCTGATTATCAACAACCTTATAATTAACTTTTAATTGACTCAGTGCATCAACCACTTGTTGAGCTGTTTGGGAAGCATATACAGAGCCTATAAGTCCAACTGTTGCAGTCAGTGCTGCTAATGTATGCAATTTAAATTTCTTCATTATTACCTCTTTCAAACACAAAAGTTATGTAAGGTAAGCCGCTGCTCAGAAACACTAAGAGCAACAACAACGAGCCATGAGAAGACAATAAATGACTTGATGACGTTGAATTTAATCTCTTTCTCACTTTAGAAAAATAAATGCCAATCTTGCGCATATGTAACCATAAAATTACTGCTAAAAATGTAAATCGATTTATAAAATAAAAAACCTTACATTAAGAAAGAAAATTAAAATCACTTAATCAACATCTATAAAGACTATTTTTCACATCATGAATTATCAATGAAAAAAAAGAAATTTTTTGTAAAACATGACAGAGAACACATTACAAAGAAACACGAGGCAAGTTATATACATCATTGATATAAAAATAAAAAATAATACAAAACCGAAAGATTAACAATATGAAAAACGTACTAAAAAATAGATTGATTAATACATCTATTTTCCAACTAAAATAGATGTAAAATTATTTATCAATGATAATATTTAAAAAAATAAACTATCAGTTGTGATTTTTTATATTATAGACAATAGTTAAACAATCCGGATTCAATTTAATAAAAACTCAGTAATTGAGGTGAAACCCCTATTTTTCTCAGAATTAAATTAGAGAAAATTAATACATATAAAATACCGGGATATTGCTAATAAGCTTTTATCCCGGTTAAATCATTATCTGTTTTTAAGTACAATCTATACAACCTATATTTACTTGAATTTAAAGCTCTTCACGAACAGCAAGACCTAAGTTTTGCAACATTGGCGCATTCTCACATGCAATATAGAATACTTCATCAATAGCACTACTGTTAACATGTTGATGCCATGCCCACACAGGCACATATATCGCATCACCGGCTTTCCATGAAACATGTTGTTCACCAATGAGTGAATACCCTTCACCATCAACAATATATATTATGGTTTCATAACTGTGTCTATGTTTACGGGTTGATTGTCCAGGTTGTAATCCTCCCAGAGTCATACTGAGAACTTTACTGGGTAAATTAACCATAGCCACTTTATGGCGCCTTTCATTTGAGAAACTCAAATCTTGACTCAATTCAGAATTCAATACATCTTCATGAATCAATTTAGCAGGCTTATCTTCAATTAATTCTCCGGGAACTTTGCCAAAGTCTCCAGATGAGAAAAACGTTTCTTTCACTATAATTACCTCCAATATTGTAGCTTATTGTAAAATTTGCATTCTGAAATAACATTCGCAATACTTTATTTTACAAAGATCTTAGTCATCATTTCTGTCTATACATCTATTAATTCTGAAAAAATAGCAAGCAATCACATCAAAATTACCGATAAATTCTTTAATAATATTAAACTGCATCATTCCGCATAATAGTAATAACAATGGTGGTTGAACTATATTATCGTTCTATGCACCCCACTCTTTCCACAGATGCGCCTCCCTTAATGCGCTAATACCAGCACCCCAAAAAATCATCTCTTATTTACCTGCCGACAATTTTATCCAATATTGAACCTATGTTGTCAGGAACCTTATCACCTCTCCAAGCAATATATTGGTCTGGCCTCACTAACAGTAGCCTGATTTGATATAATTGCCAAGCATCGTGACCGGGAAGATCAATAATCTTGACCGGAATTTTACGTTGATATGCTTGAGCTAACAATTCAGATATATTTGGAAAATGAGATCCTACCCGCAGCAAACTAAATCCAGTGCCTAAAATATCGAACAGAGATACCCTGACGCCAGGAATAGGTGTAAGCCACAAATGTGGCAATCTCCCTCCAGGTACGCTACTCGGTTTATAATTAAGCCAATCATCATCCGGTACTGGATCGCTATTAATAATATGAGGAGAGTTATTATATCGGGCGCCAAGTTCAACACCGATAGAAGTAAATTGACAACGAAAATTACTCAGCTCAATACCAATTTTTTCACGCGCCAAATCACCCGCAGAATCCGCATCTTCCAGATTCTCAGGCACGTATAGTGATGCTGTCTGCCGGGTATAAGAGCGTGCAGCGGCAGTATTTCTCAATGCAATTGGGCGACGCTCGCTTTCATAAGAATCCATTAGCGCATTGCCCGCCCAACCATTTATAGACGCAACAATTTTCCAGGCTAAATTGCTAGCATCGTCGATCCCCGTATGCATGCCAAAACCACCAGTAGGCGAAAATAAGTGAATAGAATCGCCTGCTAAATATACCCTACCCTCAGAATATTTATTAGCAACGAGAGCAACACCACCTTTCCATATCGTATTGCCAAGGACTAATATCTCAACATCTGAACCGATTCCTGCCTGCGCTATGCGAATAACTTCCGAATCATCGATAACTTTCCCATCTTTACTTTGGGTCACAAATAAAAAATCATCTTCACCGTCTAAGCAGATAAACAACATATGCTTCCCAGGTGAGATAATATGGTACATCAAGGATTTTTTGTCTCGTAATAATCCTTGATGAATTCCTGGAACCCGGATATAGCTGGAAACCATTCCACCTGTTAGAAAACCTGCCTTAGCTTCAACTGTTCCTTCGTATGCGATACCAAGCTTAGATCGAACAAAGCTCTGCCCGCCATCGCACCCAACCATATATGCCGCCTGCCAGACTTCATTAGCATATTTTCCATCAACATGCTCCGCATAAAGTTTTACTTTGTCTTGATACTGGATAAAATCTTTAACACGCCAACCATATCTTATTGTAATATTCGGACGACTCCTTGCATGTTGTAACAAAAACCGTTCAGCATACATTTGATTTACACGTAATATGGGCTCTGGTACCTGATCTGTCGAAGCCGCATTGTCGCGCATAGCCATTTTCTGCATTTCCGACGGTAAGGAGATCCGTGCAAGTTCCCACCCATTAAACTTGGTAAAATATGACGAATCCAAAGGGAACTCTTTTGGCAATCCTAATGACCGAATAGGCTGAGATATACCTACACGACGATAATGCTCCATAATACGGGCACTATGGGTAGTGCCTTTAGGTTGCCATCGAGTTTCTTCCTCCAAATTAAAGATAACGGAACGAACACCATATAAATCTAGGAATAAAGCCAACATCAGGCCAACGGGACCACCACCAACAATGGCAACAGGTGATACAGAAATATTTTCCGAAGTCAAAATATATTCTCCTTAATAAGGATTTATAGCAATAAACATTTCAGGCCAAAGATATCAATTAAAAATTTTTGTATGTTTTTGAATTATCGTCTTTTCTTCTCTCTTCATATAGAAAAATAGTTATAATCATGCTTTATGAATTATTCATTAAACATTATTTTATTTCCCTAACAGCTAGCCCCCACAAGCCTCTTTGCCTATAAATTGAGATACTTACCTTGTTACTTTCTTAAGAAAACATTTATATGTTATATCTTCTGGATTGTTAAGCGTATAATCAGTTTCTTCTCGAAAAAAGTCACTTTCAAGAATAAACGGAAGATTATAATTCAAAAAAATAGCATCAAAGTTTTCACTATTTTCTAATATTTCATATATATTGCCATTTCTCACAGAAACGAATTATGTCGCATTATACTAAACAAGGTATAGTTCATCGTTTCTTCAATATCATAAGCAACAAATGGACAATATTCCTCTAATGCTATCATGGCAACAATAACTCTTACGCTGTAACCTAATTCCAAAAAAGAGGCAGCTTAAATTCTTAGTAAAAATACCGGTGGGCTGAAAATGAGTTGGTGGGAACACATCTTTGTGAATGTTAAAGAACCGCTCCATACGTTCAAACTCAGAAACATCGGGAGATTCAACAAGAATCAATTTTTCTTACAACTTTGATAATAGCATTCTCATGAAAAACTCAATTCATAATATATTACCTTACTTATAATCAATTCTAATTACTGGATATGTAATTAGCGGTTTTTAGAATCCTATATGAAACTTTTTTATTTCTTTAATATTTATCAAGAATTTTAGCAGAAATACTCCTTAACTTATGTTTCATAATTTTACTTATCGTCCTCATAGAAATTTTATCAAAGCTATTAACAACCACCACACATTCTCTAATATAGTATTTCTTCTCAGACTTTTCCAATATTAGTTACATAATTTGTTGTCCAACAATATTTACATTTAAAGTTAACTTTCCATTCAATAGAATAGTCAATGATTAATTTCTTTTTTTATTTTTGATATCATATGAATTCAACGCAATAATTATTACGTTATATATGATCGCAAACGTTTGTATTGTTTCTTTCACCATAAATATATCTATCAACACTTTATGCTGATATTTCACCACTAGAAACCATATCAAGTACTTTTGCTGCACATGTCATTATGACGCAAAGTATCTCAATCACATTCGGATAAAAGCGTTACATCTGTATTTACCCCAATATTGCTTTGATATAGTTCATTAAGCATCGCAATGCGAAAACGCACCATTTCTTCACCCACTGCAATAACATCCACCCTCCGGTAAGGTTTCTCCTCAATCATCCGATCAATAATTTTCCTCATCGCAATGGCATGATCTTCATCTTCTTCAACATGGATTCTAAAGAAATGCAATGCATCATCAGGTGCCTTTATGAATTGCAAAGCATCCAAAATTGGGCCATAAACCAAAGGTACAATCGCCTCAGCTCCTAAACACAGTGCCGCAAGCCCTCTTAGAGAATCATCACTGCGGCAGTGGCGAAACATAGCATCAATCAGTTGCTGAGTGCTGTTAAGAATCGGATCACTTTTAGGAACAGCGTTAATAGCTGCCATCGCCTTTTTATATAACTCTGCGTGAGATATCTTTGCAGCATCGGTTCCTGTTAGCTCTTCCAACAAATTGTGAGAAAGCAACACAAAATCTTTTTGGTCTGCTAAACCTCCCATCAATGAACAGAGATAGCGGGTAAAATATTGTGAATAATGATGGTGCTGGATCATAAATTTTCTTAATAAATTCTGCTCCACCTGTCCAGAGCGGCAAGCGACCAGAAATATATTTGAATTAAGCTCCTCCAATAACTCTTTAGAGAAAACGTCTTCCCATAGTGGAGATAAAAAATAACCGGTTTCTTTTCTAAGTTTGTTTTGAGTGTTGATAGCGAGTTCCATAATAAACCCTTTTAGTAACATTCAACCGATGAAATAGATGATATATAGGCTCTTCTCAAGCCAAAAATAGTCGTTCTATGTTTATGCAATCCTATCAGTCTGTTAGCACAGATTGTCGCAATACCGTAGGTAAGAATATAAATGTTAATGGCCAAACTCAGCTCTACTGTGCTCCCATTACGCACGGTATTCAAAGGAATGACCACGGTCATAAGACAAGACGAGTGAAATTTTATTTACACTCGATCCCGTATCTATTTTGGTTTTCATGACCATTTCGATTTTCGCCCTTAAATATGTACTGTGCATCGCTATATGGCAGCGAAAGCAAAATGAATTTTATTTCATACTACAGATTCGCTAATAGTGGATAAATAGACCTAAAATCACTTCTGAAGTGACTTTCTTGTCACCAATAGTGACCTAAAAAAATCCCAGGAGGCCAAATGAATAATTTGAGTGGATTTATAATCTTCATCCATGTAGCCGAAGCTCGTAGCTTCGCGACAGCAGCCCGGCAACTCGGACTCTCTCCTTCGTCCGTTAGCAAAAGCATATCCCGCTTAGAAGAGAAATTAGGTGTCCGCCTGCTCCAACGTAGCACACGTAGTGTCAGTTTGACGGCTGAAGGCACACTGTTCCTTGAGCGCTGCAAACGTATCCTGGACGAGATTTCCACTGCGGAACATGAACTATTAAGCTCCATCTCTGCCCCTCAAGGCCGCCTGCGAGTAAGTTTGCCATCGCTCAGTAACCTGATGTTGCCCGTATTATCCGCTTTTGCCACCTGTTACCCACAGATAGAGCTAGAACTGGATTTTAGTGATCGATTAGTTGATGTTATCGATGAAGGGTTCGATGCTGTGGTTCGCACCGGAGAACTCAACGATTCACGACTCATGAATAAACGTATAGGGTCTAGCCGTCTTGTCTATGTTGGCGCTCCAAGCTATTTTGCACAACACGGTAAACCATCACATCCCGGAGAGTTATTACACCACGCCTGTTTGATGCACCGTTTTCCCACTACCGGCCTGTTGGAGAAATGGCCTTTGCGCTCAGGAACATCCGAAGTAGACATTCATCTCCAAGCAAAGATAACCAGCAATCACGTCGAAACATTGCTACACATGGCGATCCAAGGTCACGGCATCGCCTGTTTGCCTGATTTTACCGTTAAACAAGCCTTGGTTAGCGGTGAATTGTTAACCATCCTGGATAAGTGGGCGGGTACTTCAAGCACTTTCCGTGTTCTCTGGCCATCTAACCGTTGGGTATTACCTAAAGTCAGAGCTTTTGTCGATTTCATGGCAGATAATTTATTCCCAAAAGATAAATAAAATATTTATCAACAACTTATAGAGGTGTTTACGTATGAATTAATACTTTTGATTTTATCCTGTAATCCTGATAACCCGTTTACCCATAGCTTAGCTTTCTCTAGTAATGACAAATTTAGCCATAAAAAAACTGCACCTCATGCTGGATTAAATGTCCAACTTGTGAGGTACAGTTCATTATCTTAATTAATCCTGAGAAATTTTTGCCCAGGTATCACGCAGACCAACGGTACGGTTAAATACCAAATTTTCGGCGCTGGAATGACAACTATCAGCACAGAAATAACCTTCACGCTCAAACTGATAAGTTTGTTCTGGTTTAGCATCAGCTAAACTTGGCTCCACAAAGCCCTGACGAATCACTAGCGACTCTGGGTTAATTGTCGCCAGAAAATCATCTTCCGCCCCTGGGTTTGGTACGCTGAACAGACGATCATACAGACGGAATTCCGCAGGAACTGTATGAGCCGCGCTAACCCAATGAATAACACCTTTCACTTTCCGACCATCCGCTGGATCTTTATTCAACGTTTGATCATCGTAGCTGCAATAGATCGTCGTGATATTATCGTCAGCATCTTTCTCAACGCGCTCCGCTTTGATGATATAAGCGTTACGCAGACGGACTTCTTTACCCAATACCAGACGCTTATATTGACGGTTCGCTTCTTCACGGAAATCTGCCCGGTCAATGTAGATCTCACGGCCAAATGGTACTTCACGGCTGCCCATCTCAGGTTTGTTCGGATGATTAGGCATACTCAAAATCTGCTCCCCTTCCGGCATGTTTTCGATCACTAATCTGACCGGATCGAGAACAGCCATTGCGCGGGGGGCATTTTCGTTCAGATCATCACGGATGCAAGATTCCAATGCTGCCATTTCCACATTGTTGTCCTGCTTGGTGACACCAATACGACGACAGAATTCACGAATAGACGCGGCAGTATAACCACGACGACGCAAGCCCGAGATCGTTGGCATACGGGGATCATCCCAACCTTCAACAATCTTATCTGTCACCAACAGATTTAGCTTACGCTTAGACATGACTGTGTATTCAAGATTCAAGCGCGAGAATTCATACTGACGCGGGTGACAATCAATAGTGATGTTTTCCAGCACCCAATCGTACAGGCGGCGGTTATCCTGGAACTCCAGCGTACACAGCGAATGTGTAATACCTTCAAGAGCATCAGAGATACAGTGGGTAAAATCGTACATTGGGTAGATGCACCATTTTTCACCGCACTGATGATGTTCTGCAAATTTAATACGGTACAAAACTGGATCACGCATCACAATGAAAGGTGATGCCATATCAATTTTGGCACGCAGACAAGCTTTACCTTCGTCAAATTCACCGGCACGCATTTTTTCGAACAACACCAAGTTTTCTTCAATACTGCGGTCACGATATGGGCTGTTTTTACCCGGTTCTTTCAACGTGCCGCGATATTCACGGATCTCTTCGGGACTCAATTGATCAACATAAGCCAGACCTTTGTTGATCAATTCAATAGCATATTGATACAGCGTATCGAAATAATTAGAAGAGTAGCGAATATCGCCGCTCCACTCAAAACCTAACCACTGAACGTCATTTTTAATAGAATCGACGTATTCAACATCTTCCTTAACTGGGTTGGTATCATCAAAACGCAGGTTACACTGGCCCTGATAATCTTTTGCAACACCAAAGTTCAGGCAGATAGATTTCGCATGACCAATATGCAGATAGCCATTGGGTTCAGGCGGAAAGCGAGTATGTACCGATGTATGTTTACCAGTTGCCAAATCTTCGTCAATTATCTGACGAATAAAGTTTGTCGGGCGGGCGTCTGCCTCACTCATTTCTTATACCTCAATAATGCAAAAATGCGTCACATAACCGCCTATAATCCAACAAGCAGTGCTGAGAAACAACCGTTTGTTCATGTAAAATGGCGATTCAGTACAAAGTTGGAGCGAAAAAACAACTCTCCGCCAAAAAAGGAACTGCTTTTATAATTTTTTACTGAGAAATAAGCATGATACTTAGCAATCCAAACCCATTTATCCATGCTTCCACAATCTCATATATAACAAATAGTTACGAAAAAACCTTTATTAAGATCGAAAAAGCACTCAACAGTGGCATAGTCAACAATACAGCATGCTTTATTTATAATTATCCGTAAAAATGAAGGAGCATTGAGTAATTTGCAATATGAAATAACTCATGAAACTATTTTCAATCAATATTTCATTCAACCATAAAAAACATTATCGAATAATAACCATCCAATTTTAAAGAATAAATAATTGACACTATGTTTGTCATAAATAACCACTTGATAAAATGAACATAAATCTATAATTTAAATTTACAGATTACCTATTAATCGATGCTTTCACTCTGTAAATATAAAAAATAATTATACATATCAAATTTACGATTGAAACACCATTAATGACATTATAAATTAAATTTTTATATATAAAAAACCAAGAATAACAATAAATTAATCTCATAATCAATTCTGATAATTCAGTATTTCACCATCATGATTTTATCTCTATTACACCACTATTCTCTAACGGGTATTTGTTTGAAAATAAATTTATAACCAAGCCAATAAAATAAACTAAAGAATAATAAAGAGTTACGTTACATACACGCATTTTAATGTTTAAACCATCGTAAATAAACAATAAAATACTTTGCAATTTATTATTAAGGTAATAATATTATCAGGTATCTTATGTGTAATAAAACTATCTAAGTATAGTATGATACACTTAATCAATCCTAATCATTCTGAATATTAAACTAGAAAATTAACACATGAAAACAATGCTCAATAATTTCATTTATTTAATAAAACACCCTAAGGGAAATAAGAATGCCAAATATAATATCAAGCAAGAAAGTAGCAGCAGCTCCAGCAGTAATAGTCATTAATGGCAACTACATATCAAATGATTATCATTCTGGTTTTAAAGTTGGAGCGACATCCTTCGCACTAAAAGTTGCTGATTATTTTACAAAAAGAAACTTACTTTCTGGTTTTATACTCTACAAAAGAGATGAATCATTAATTTCACCTAAAATAACCGAGGGTATAATTAAAGATATAAAATGTATAAATATCTTTTTTAATTTCTCTATGAAAATTTCAGACATAAGAAATATGCTGGAAAAATGTATCTCAATATTATCAATAGAAAATGATCAGACAGTTCCTGCAATAGTTTATTATCAAACAGATACATTATTATCCTATCACCCTCCCCATATACCTTGTTGTATAACGCATCATGGCCCTTTCGTAGAAGACTTTCATCAACACTATTCTCTGGAAAAGACATATGATGCTTTTGAAAATAAAAATAAGGCTCAACATCTTAATATTCAACAAATGAAAGGGATTGAGACATTAATTGATAAAAAATATTTTGTTTTCCAACATTCAAAATTACAAGGTAATTTTTTACTCAAAAAAGGAATAAACCCAGACAATATAAAAAACGTTAGCCCACCTATTTTCTTTGAAGAAAATACTGAATTGAACATAGAAAATAAATATATTAATGATTTTATTAAAATTAATAAAAATGAATTATTATTGTTTACTGCGGCAGCCAGATTAGATTATTTTAAAAATATAGAACTATTAATCAATTCAGCAGTTGATTTACTGGATAAAAGTATTCCCGTTAAAGTTTTCATTGCAGGTGATGAAGAGAGCAAAAATACCAGAAGGAATAAATTGATATCTATGGTTCCCCCCAGATATCAGTCACAGTTTTTTATATCACATAAGTTATCCCAAACAGAGTTATTCAGCGTTTTCAATAGCATAAAAAACAAATCTATTTTTGTATGTACATCACGCTATGAAACTCTTGGCATTACACCATTAGAAGCGGCATTAAATGGCGTATGCACAATCTTACCCAATTTAAATTTAATTGAAGCAGCTTCTTATTTTTCTTCAGAGTATAAATTTACATATAATATAGATTCTCTTACTGAGAAGATAATATCAATATACGAAAAAAATCTATTTACCACTAGTCAACAGTTACAATACATAAGTTCTTTAATTTCAAAAGCATACTTCGAAGATAGTATGGAAAAAGCATGGGAAGAAATCTCAATAAGTTATATATCAAACCAAAACTCTGTCTCTTAATGTCTAATCATAACACTTAGACTATCCACTAAATCAATGGGCACATACAGATGCCCATTCCTAAGACTCTTATTAATTTATCCGTTTTTCATTATCAAGTTTTATGTCACTCAATCTATTTCGATAGCTAAAAATCAAATAAATCACTATGTTAATTCAATTGAAAATCTGCATCCGTTTACTACACATGACTTAATTTATGCAATTCTAAACAATATCGCTACAGTGATCACAATTACTCACTTATGTGTAGCTTTTTATTATTTTTCAACTAAAAATAAGTTGTATTGCTGTTGTTCATAGCGAGCTATTTTTTCAATAAAACATCCTACAACTAAAGGTAAGCATTATGGGTATATTCAACTACTTGCAGCGATTGGGAAAAGCATTGATGCTTCCCATTGCTACACTTCCCGTAGCCGCGCTTTTGCTACGTTTCGGCCAACCCGACGTATTTAATATTCCTTTCATCGCCAGCGCTGGCGGTGGTATTTTCGAAAACCTCCCACTGTTATTTGCATTAGGTATCGCAGTGGGCTTAGCAAAAGATAATGCTGGCGCTGCCGCACTGGCAGGTGTAGTTGGCTTTTTAGTACTCACTAAAGCCACGTCAGTCATAGACTCGACTATCAATATGTCTTTTTTCGCCGGTATTATCGCGGGTATTGTCGCCGGTCATTGTTATAACCGTTTTTCAGATACACGCTTGCCAGAGTTTCTTGCTTTCTTCGCAGGCAAGCGATTAGTCCCTATCATGACAGGCATTATTTGTCTGTTCATTGCATGGATATGTGGCTATGTCTGGCCGTATGTCCAGCACGGTATTGATTCTTTCAGCCTGTTAGTATCAAAGAGCGGCATGGTCGGATGGTTTACTTATGGTGTACTTAACCGCTCTCTCATTCCATTTGGTTTGCACTATATCCTGCACTCTGTTTTCTGGTTTAGTCTGGGTGACTGCCTGAAAATTACTTATGATTTAGCCAGCTCTGTACATAATATCTGCCTGGCGCCGGATGTTGTCCGTTCTCTGACCATCGGCGCAGCGGTTCCAGGCATTGATGGCTCAACCATTACCCAAATAGCCACCGATATGAGCCGCGGCGACTTGAACCGTTTCTTTGCCGGTGATCCACATGCCGGAGTTTACATGGCCTGGGCTTATCCTATCTTTATGGGCGGTTTGCCCGGCGCTGCACTGGCAATGTATTTCGCAGCGCCAAAGGAACGTCGTCCTCAGATTGGCGGGATGCTATTCTCCGTCGCTTTGACAGCATTCTTAACCGGTATAACTGAACCAATAGAATTCTCATTCTTATTCCTGGCGCCAGCTTTATATGTTCTGCATGCAATATTGGCTGGCGTTAGCATGGTTATCGTCAATTCATTGGGTATTCTGCATGGTTTTGGATTCTCCGCCGGATTAATTGACCTTGTATTGAGCTGGGGTCTGGCAACCAAGCCGTGGTTGTTAATCCCATTAATCGCCTTGTTCTTTGTGCTGTATTTTGTTTGTTTCACCCTCATGATTCGTATTTTCAACTTACGTACCCCAGGCCGTGAAATTGGAGAGACAACTCAAGCGATCTCTGCCGCCCAAGATAACGAAACAATCCAACATTACATTACCGCTCTTGGTGGCGCACAAAATATTCATACGGTAGACGCCTGCATTACCCGTCTTCGCTTAACCGTTGGAGACAACACTCAATTAGATGAACACCGGTTAAAACAATTAGGTGCAAAAGGCGTCCTGAAAATAGGTAAACAGAGCGTTCAAGTTGTATTAGGTCCCCAGGCAGAAAGCATTGCCGGGCAGATACGCACTCAACTACATTCAGAGAGACCACACAAAAGGTCATAGCTAAAAACACCTTGAATTTAAAAGGGAACTCATCTCTCGTTCCCTTTTATTTTCCTTGCGAAATAAGATGGCTTAATAAGTGACAAAAACCGTAAAATTCATAACTTTTTCTATTAATTATCTGGCTATTCTTTACATCTTATTTTAAGATAAAAAATATCTTTGAGGTACAGCATATCTCTGCTCATACAAATGATTTAGTATTCGCACGATAAGAAGATTAGTTAATCAGTTAATTTATCCAACCGCTATAATTTCTTGTTTTAAGAGGCACTTATGAGGCTGATCCCCCTAACGAATGCAAGTGACGTTGGTAAATGGTCCGCACACTATATCGTTAGCAAAATCAATGCATTTAACCCTACCGCCGAGCACCCTTTTATTTTGGGGTTGCCAACCGGCAGTACACCACTGGCAACTTATAAAGAGTTAATTATTCTGCATAACGCAGGGAAAGTCAGTTTTAAACATATTGTGACATTCAATATGGACGAATATGTTGGTATCGCCGAGAATCATCCACAAAGCTACCATAGATTTATGCACCAGAATTTCTTTGATCACATTGATATTCCAAAAGAAAACATCAATCTGCTCAATGGTAATGCCTCTGATGTCGAAGCGGAATGTCAACGTTATGAAGACAAAATTAAATCTTACGGTCAAATACATCTATTTATGGGGGGTGTCGGTAACGACGGTCATATTGCCTTCAATGAACCGGCATCATCTCTGACTTCCCGTACACGCATTAAAACACTTACCGTAGAAACCCGCACAGCTAACTCCCGCTTCTTCGATAATGATATTAATCAGGTGCCTAAATACGCCCTGACCGTCGGCGTAGGCACGTTAATGGATGCAGAAGAAATTATGATCCTTGCAACAGGTCTCAATAAGGCTCAAGCCATTCAGGCGGCAATCGAGGGCAATGTCAACCATATGTGGACGATAAGCTGTCTGCAAATGCATCCTAAATCCATCATTGTTTGTGACGAACCGGCAACAATGGAATTGAAGGTAAAAACAGTCAAATATTTCCACCAACTGGAAGCAGATATTATCGGCGAATTCGCCAGCAAAAATTAACAATCTACACAGCCTGATGCCTCTCTCGCAGGCTGATTACCATCATTATCTTCAATCATCATCTCCCGATCCCATAGGAGGCTAAGATGTATGCTTTAACCAACTGCATTATATATACCGGTCACAACAGACTAGATGAGCATGCCGTTATCATTGCAGACGGCTTAATTAAACGAATTTGCCTAATACAAGAGTTACCCGAACAGATTGAAAAACGTGATCTAAATGGCGCAATTCTTTCTCCCGGCTTTATTGATCTGCAAGTTAATGGCTGTGGTGGTGTTCAGTTCAACGATCAGTTGGAAAATATTTCAGAAAAGACGCTGGATACCATGCAAAAAACCAATGAACGCTCTGGCTGTACCAGTTACTTACCCACTCTAATTACCAGCACAGACGAATTGATGATGGCCTCTGTTGAAGTCATGCGCACTTATCTTAAGCATCATCAGCATCAGGCTTTAGGTCTGCATCTGGAAGGTCCTTATCTCAATCCGGTAAAGAAAGGCACTCATAATCCAGAGTTTATCCGTAAGCCTACATCTGAAATGATAAATTTCCTGTGCGATAACGCTGATGTCATCACTAAGTTGACTCTCGCACCGGAAATGGTTGAACAAAAATATATTCAGCAGTTAGTAGAAGCCGGTATTGTCATTTCCGCCGGTCATTCAAATGCCAGTTATGAAGAGGCCCGACAGGGATTCCAAAACGGAATTACTATCTCAACCCATCTTTATAATGCCATGCCAGCTATTTCAGGCCGCCAACCCGGTTTGATTGGCGCTATCTTTGATACACCTGAAATTTATGCTGGAATCATCGCTGATGGTTTACACGTTTCATGGCCAAATATTCGTAATACCAAGCGTTTGAAAAACGATAAGTTAATTTTAGTAACAGATGCGACGGCCCCAGCCGGACTCGATCCGACCTCCTGTAAAATGGAGCATTTCACCTTCGCAGGTAAGACCATATACTATCGCAACGGATTATGTGTTGATCAAAACGGCGTTCTAAGTGGCTCTTCTCTCACTATGATAGATGCCGTTAAAAATAGCGTTGAACATGTTGGTATTGCACTAGATGAAGCACTGAGGATGGCAACTCTCTACCCTGCTCGCGCAATTGGCGTTGATAAATATCTTGGCGCCGTTGAAACCGGGAAAATCGCTAACCTCACTGTTTTCAGTCACGACTTTAAAATCTGCAAGACCATCGTTAACGGAAAAGAAACTGAACTTTGACGGACTAAATAGCTGATGAGTTATAACAACACACAAAAACAAATTGGTAATATTGACCTTGTGAAGCAACTTAACGGAGCCGTGGTATATCGGCTGATTGATCAACAAGGGCCAATCTCTCGCATTCAAATTGCTGAACAAAGTCAACTTGCGCCAGCCAGTGTGACTAAAATTACTCGTCAGTTACTCGA
This sequence comes from Photorhabdus aegyptia, assembly GCF_000612035.1. Classification (NCBI taxonomy): domain Bacteria; kingdom Pseudomonadati; phylum Pseudomonadota; class Gammaproteobacteria; order Enterobacterales; family Morganellaceae; genus Photorhabdus; species Photorhabdus aegyptia. The sequence continues at coordinate 56,771 of NZ_JFGV01000011.1, forward strand.
ACGGGGCTTGATTAAAGAGGTCGATCAACAAGCCTCTACCGGAGGCCGCCGCGCCATTTCCATCGTTACAGAAAATCGTCACTTCCACACTATCGGTGTCCGCCTTGGCCGCCATGATGCTACTCTCGCTCTTTATGATATGAGCGGCAGGGCCTTGGTTGAAGAACATTATCCACTGCCTGAAGCGACTCAGCAAAAAGTTGAAAACCAGCTCATCAACGCAATAGAAAACTTTATTCAACAAAATCAACGCAGAATACGCGAACTCATCGCCATTTCAGTTATCCTGCCCGGATTAGTTGACCCCGATACCGGCATCGTCCGTTATATGCCTCATATTAAAGTGACTCACTGGACTCTGGTCGATAATTTGAAAAAGTATTTCAACATTACCTGTTTTGTGGGTCATGATATTCGCAGTTTGGCATTAGCTGAACACTATTTCGGCGCTACCCGTGATTGTGAAGATTCAATATTGGTACGTATCCATCGAGGTACCGGCGCCGGGGTGATTATCAATAACCAGATACTTCTCAATAATAGAGGAAACTTAGGTGAAATTGGCCATATTCAAATTGATCCACTCGGTGAGCGTTGTCACTGCGGCAATTTTGGCTGCCTGGAAACTATCGCCGCTAACTCAGCGATAGAAGCGCGAGTTCAGCATCAATTAAAGCAAGGTTTTCCAAGCCAGCTAACATTGAATAATTGCAATATCAGAGCTATCTGCCAAGCCGCTAATCAAAATGATCCATTAGCCTCTGAAGTGATAAAAAGCGTCGGCCATCACCTCGGCAAAGCCATCTCTATCGCGATTAATTTATTTAACCCACAGAAGGTTGTGCTGGCGGGAGAAATTACTGAAGCTCAGAAAGTGCTCTTACCCGCTATTCAAAGTTGTATCAACTCTCAGGTTTTGAAAGAATTTCGTCAAGATCTGCCAATCGTGGTTTCTGAATTAGTCCACTGTTCTGCTATTGGCGCCTTCGCTCTGACTAAACGTGCTATGCTTAATGGTGTCCTGTTACAACACTTACTCGAAGGGTAATGTTATTTTTTGTTGCTTTTGACAGCAAAATGCTTATATGCCAATCAAACAAGCGACTTTAAGCAGATTTCGAGAAAAAAGCAGTTGACGCATTTAGCTGATATACGCATAATGCGCCCCGCAACGCCGATGAAGGTAATGCAAAAAAGATGGCTACGTAGCTCAGCTGGTTAGAGCACAGCACTCATAATGCTGGGGTCACAGGTTCGATTCCCGTCGTAGCCACCATCTTTGCGGGAGTGGCGAAATTGGTAGACGCACCAGATTTAGGTTCTGGCGCCGCAAGGTGTGCGAGTTCAAGTCTCGCCTCCCGCACCATTCATTCATCGAGTTGTCGTTATTCAGATGGGGTATCGCCAAGCGGTAAGGCACCAGGTTTTGATCCTGGCATTCCCAGGTTCGAATCCTGGTACCCCAGCCATAATCTTGATAACACAATTCTGACAACATGTTGTACAGTGACTACTTTCAGTTGGGGTATCGCCAAGCGGTAAGGCACCAGGTTTTGATCCTGGCATCCCCAGGTTCGAATCCTGGTACCCCAGCCATTAACTGGATGTCGCTCACTGATATTTTGTAGTAAATTTCTCGCATCAAAAATAAGGCTACGTAGCTCAGCTGGTTAGAGCACAGCACTCATAATGCTGGGGTCACAGGTTCGATTCCCGTCGTAGCCACCATTTTATTGGGGTATCGCCAAGCGGTAAGGCACCGGATTCTGATTCCGGCATTCCCAGGTTCGAATCCTGGTACCCCAGCCATATTCAGGAAGCCCGCTTACAACAAGCGGGTTTTCGCTTTCCAAGTCCCTTCTGTTTTTCTCCGCTCGTAAGTGCATATATTTATTGCATATATAGAAGAAAAGTAAATTGTCCACGCCATAAACAAATTTACGACGTGCTTGTGATCTTCACTACCAACCTATACGGTTACAATCCTAACGCATACTTAAGCGCTGCTTTTTTCATCACGCCAGCCCGTTGAGCTGCCATCAGCGCCAGATTACGAACAACTTTCAGCCCTGGCTGCTCATTACTGAACACGGTGTAAAATAGATCCATTCCAGCTTGCATCATCAGGTTATCCGGCATTCTACGACGCTGATAACGCATCAACACTTCCAATGAATCCCACTGCTCTGTTAATTCTTTCGCCTTCACCAAAACATCAAGCAGAGTATTCACATCCCGATAACCAAGATTTACTCCCTGCCCGGCCAGAGGATTAATGGTATGAGCTGCATCACCCAACAATACTAATCCTTCACGTACATAACTGTTAGCATGATGACGAGCCAAAGGAAATGAACCGGCAGCAACGGGGGTCACTTTACCTAGCCGAACAGGAAATGCCTGAAAAATTTCCTGCTCAAGTTGAGCCATCGACATTGCCTGTAATTGTCGTATGCGTACCGGTTTGTCGTACCACACCAGCGAAGCCCATTGATCAAACAGTGGAAGAAACGCTCTCGGGCCAGAAGGAAAAAACTGCTGCCAAGTAATATCCTGTTGTGGCTGTTCTGTTTTTACCGTGATCAACATACAAGACTGTCTGTACTGCCAACCACGGCTGCCAATTCCCGCCATTTGCCGAACCTGAGAACGAGCACCATCAGCCCCGACAATTAAGCGAGCCGTCATTTCTGTTCCGTCAGCCAGAGTCACTAACCACCCCACTTTCTGCCACTGCATTGATTGCAATACTGCCGGGCATAGCAAAGTCAAATTGGGATATTTTTCAAACTGTTGCCACAAAGCCAGTTGCAAGATATGGTTTTCAACCATATAGCCCAACTCAGGCAACCCTAGGCTTTGTGCATCAAACACCAAATTAGAATCATTCTGTTCCCAGGTCTCTAATGTACGATACGGCGCGCTACGCATCTGCAATACCGTATCCCATGCGCCAAGTTGTTTGAACAAATCGACAGAAGCACAACTGATTGCTGATACACGTACATCAGGATGACTCTGTGCATCATAAGATTGTGGTGGTTGATGATCCAATAAAGCAACTGTCCAACCCTCCTGTGCCAGCCCCAATGCTGTTGCAGCGCCGATCATGCCAGCACCAACCACCACTACATCAAAAATCTGTTGTGAATTATTCATCTCAGTCATGCTATTAACCCATTGATTAGTACAGTGTACCGAATTTTTAATTCTCCGGTAGAGAATATCCTGTTTAACAGTCTGGTCACTGCTCCTGCAAATGACTACAATACCCGACAACTTTATGCCTAATACACAATTGCTTTTGCCGTGTAATAACCCGTTTCAGCGCGGTAGAAAGCTCGGATGCACAAGAAAATGTCGACGATAAAAAAACTGTATATTAAAACTTGGGGCTGTCAGATGAATGAATATGATTCATCTAAAATGGCCGACCTGCTGGAAAGTACTCACGGTTATCAGTTAACCGATGTCGCCGAAGAAGCAGACATTTTGCTATTAAATACCTGTTCAATCCGCGAAAAAGCACAGGAAAAGGTTTTCCATCAATTAGGCCGCTGGAAAAACCTAAAAGATACTAATCCAGATATCATCATTGGAGTCGGTGGCTGTGTCGCCTCTCAGGAAGGGGATTTCATCCGCCAACGCGCTCAGTGTGTAGATATTATTTTCGGGCCGCAAACATTGCACCGTTTACCTGAGATGATCAACCAGGTGAAAGGTACCCGCAGCCCGGTTGTTGATATCAGCTTCCCAGAAATCGAGAAATTTGACCGCCTTCCTGAACCACGCGCTGAAGGCCCGTCTGCTTTCGTTTCTATTATGGAAGGCTGCAACAAATACTGTACTTTCTGTGTCGTCCCTTATACCCGCGGAGAAGAAGTTAGCCGCCCATGTGATGATGTTCTGTTTGAAATCGCGCAACTTGCCGCGCAAGGCGTACGTGAAGTCAACCTTCTCGGTCAGAACGTGAACGCTTATCGTGGCGCCACTTATGATGGTGATATCTGCTCTTTCGCTGAGTTAATTCGTTTAGTCGCAGCTATAGATGGTATTGACCGTATTCGCTTTACGACTAGCCACCCCATTGAGTTTACAGACGATATTATCGCTGTTTACGAAGATACGCCGGAATTGGTTAGCTTCCTGCATCTACCGGTGCAAAGTGGCTCGGACCGTATTCTAACGTTGATGAAACGCGCCCACACAGCCCTTGAGTATAAAAGCATTATCCGCAAACTGCGCAAAGCACGTCCTGATATCTTAATAAGCTCTGACTTCATTGTCGGATTCCCAGGTGAAACCCAAGATGATTTCGAGAGAACCATGAAACTGATCGCTGATGTCAATTTCGATATGAGCTACAGCTTCATCTATTCTGCTCGTCCGGGAACACCGGCAGCCGATCTGCCTGATGATGTCAGTGAAGAAGAGAAGAAACAGCGTCTTTACCTGTTACAACAACGTATCAACCAACAAGCAATGAGCTACAGCCGTGCTATGTTGGGCAGTGTACAACGTATTCTGGTTGAAGGAACTTCCCGTAAGAATGTGATGGAACTTTCTGGCCGTACCGAAAACAATCGGGTTGTCAACTTTGAAGGCCAGCCTGATATGATTGGCAAATTCGTTGATGTTGAAATTGTTGATGTCTACGCCAACTCACTACGCGGTAAAGTTATCCGTACCGAAGATCAAATGGATCTTCGTATACACGAATCACCTGAGTCCGTTATAGCCCGTACCCGTAAAGAAGATGAAATCGGGGTCGGCACTTATCAGCCCTAAATATAGAGATAATCAGTGATTCAACAAATTCATTCACAAATAGCAACTCAGGAAATTTTCCTCGAACCAGCCGATAATCAGCGCCTAATGAGTCTGTGTGGTCCGTTTGATGACAATTTGAAGCAGCTTGAACGCCGGTTAGGTATTGAAATCAGCCGTCGCGATAACCGCTTTAAACTGATGGGTAAACCGCTGTGCGTTAGCGCAGCCACTAATATCCTACGCCATTTATATGCGGAAACTTCCCCTGTCCGTGGGGTGATCCCTGACATCAAACCAGAACAGATCCATCTGGCAATTACCGAGAGCCGGGTTCTGGAGCAAACCGCCGAGAGCATACCCGAATACGGTAAAGCTGTTAATATTCGCACCAAACGCGGCATGGTGAAACCACGTACGCCCAATCAGGCACAATATATTGCTAATATTCTTAGCCATGATATTACGTTTGGGATTGGTCCTGCCGGTACGGGAAAAACTTACCTAGCCGTTGCCGCTGCGGTTGACGCACTGGAACGGCAGGAAATCCGCCGTATCCTGCTAACCCGTCCGGCAGTAGAAGCGGGCGAAAAATTGGGTTTTCTACCTGGCGACCTGAGCCAAAAAGTTGATCCGTACCTGCGCCCACTCTACGACGCTTTGTTTGAAATGCTAGGTTTTGAAAAAGTTGAGAAGCTGATCGAGCGTAACGTTATTGAAGTTGCTCCATTAGCTTATATGCGTGGACGAACCCTAAACGACGCTTTTATTATTCTGGATGAGAGCCAGAACACGACCATCGAGCAGATGAAGATGTTTCTGACCCGTATCGGCTTCAACTCAAAAGCGGTTGTTACCGGTGACGTTACGCAGATCGACCTGCCTCGTGGGCAGAAATCCGGCCTACGCCATGCCATTGAAGTTCTATCAGGCGTCGGCGAGCTGAGTTTCAACTTTTTCCACAGTGATGATGTTGTCCGCCACCCGGTTGTTGCTAAAGTTGTCATTGCCTATGAAGAGTGGGAAGCAACCGAGCAAAAACGCAAACAGACACTCAGTGAACAACGCAAGCAGGAAGCACAATGAGTTCAGTCATACTTGATTTACAAATTGCCTGTGAGCATTTACAAGGTCTTCCTGAAGAAACCCTGTTCCAGCGCTGGCTGGATGGGGTTTTACCTCAATTTCAACCTGAAAGTGAAGTCACTATCCGCATTGTTGATGAGGCAGAAAGCCACGATTTAAATCTGACATACCGTGGTAAAGATAAGCCAACAAATGTGTTATCTTTCCCATTTGAAGCCCCACCAGAGGTTGATTTACCCCTGCTTGGCGATCTCATTATCTGTCGTCAGGTTGTTGAAAAAGAAGCGGAGGAACAACAAAAAACAGTAGAAGAACATTGGGCGCATATGGTTGTGCACGGCTGCCTACATTTGCTGGGTTATGACCATATCGAAGATGATGAAGCAGAAGAAATGGAATCTTTGGAAACAGAAATTATGCAAGCGTTAGGTTATGCTGACCCCTACCTTGCAGAAAAAAAGTAACCATTCGTACCATTTTTATGCTAAAAAATACCGACAATAACTTATTTAATGGGAAATTTTCATTAAAACGCCATGAGCGACGACCATCCTTCAAGTAACGATAACCCTGGCCCTAAGAAAGGGTTTTTCACTCTTCTTCTTAACCAGCTTTTTCACGGTGAGCCAAAAAGTCGTGATGAACTGGTGGAACTGATCCGTGACTCTGAACAAAACGATCTGATTGATCCTGATACCCGCGATATGCTCGAAGGGGTAATGGATATTTCCGATCAGCGTGTCCGGGATATCATGATCCCCCGTTCTCAAATCGTTACCTTAAAACGTAATCAAACCCTGGACGAATGTCTGGATGTAATTATCGATTCGGCTCATTCTCGCTTCCCTGTGATCAGTGAAGACAAAGATCACATTGAAGGAATTTTAATGGCAAAAGACCTATTGCCATTTATGCGTACCGATGCGCCGCCATTCAGCATAGATAAGGTTCTGCGTCAGGCTGTCGTTGTACCTGAAAGTAAACGGGTTGACCGCATGCTGAAAGAGTTCCGTTCTCAACGTTATCATATGGCAATCGTCATTGATGAGTTTGGTGGTGTATCGGGCCTAGTCACTATCGAAGATATTCTTGAGCTGATCGTCGGTGAAATTGAAGACGAATACGATGAAGAAGAAGATGTCGATATTCGAGCCCTGAGCCGTCATACCTATACGGTACGAGCGCTGACTCAGATTGAAGACTTTAATGAAGCCTTTAGCACCCAATTCAGCGATGAAGAAGTGGATACTATTGGCGGTCTGGTTATGCAGGCATTCGGTCATTTGCCAGCCAGAGGGGAGTCCGTTGATATCAACGGTTATCTCTTTAAAGTTGCTATGGCCGATAGCCGAAGAATTATTCAGGTTTATGTTACGATACCGGACGATGCGCCAATACCTAACCTTGAAGAAGAATAAAATCTGAATGAACAAAGTTTCATTATTAAATTGCCAGCGGCTGTGCGCCTTACTGGCACTGTTTTTTGGAGCCAGTGGAACACTGGCTTTTTCACCTTTTGACTTCTGGCCTGCCGCTATTATCTCCCTGTTTGGACTACAACTTCTGACTTTGAACAGGACACCCCGACAAGCGGCATTTATTGCTTTTTGTTGGGGATTCGGTCTGTTTGGCAGTGGTACAAACTGGGTGTATGTCAGCATTGCCAATTTCGGCGGCATGCCAACCGCGGTCAATATTCTGCTGGTCATATTACTTGCCGCCTATCTCTCGCTCTATCCTGCTTTATTCGCTGGCTTACTCAACCGCTTCTTCGCAAAAACGAACGGGGTAAGGCTGGCTGTGGCAGCACCTGCATTATGGCAACTTACCGAATTCCTGCGCGGCTGGATTCTAACCGGTTTCCCTTGGCTACAATTCGGCTATAGCCAATTAGATGGTCCAATGAAAGCCATTGCACCAATTTTGGGTGTTGAAGCCATCACATTCCTGTTAATGGCTATTAGTGGATTATTCGTTCTGGCCGTCATACATCGGAAAATAGTCGCCGGTATTATCGCTGTCGCCATTTTGCTATTACCGTGGCCAATACGCCATTATCAGTGGTACAACCTACTGCCTGAAAAAACAGTTGATGTCGCGCTCGTTCAGGGAAATATCCCACAATCCCTGAAATGGGCCCCCCATATGCTCAACGAAACTATGGACATCTACATGGACAACAGCCTGCCATATATCGGCAAAACACCGATAATCATCTGGCCGGAATCTGCTATTCCTTCATTGGAAAGTTATCAACGTCATTTTCTAACAAAATTGGACGAACTGTTACGCAATCAACATACCAGTCTTATTACCGGTATCGTCGATGAAAGAGCCGTTGGCGACAGTGATAAGATCTATAACAGCGTGATTGTCCTCGGCGATAAAATACCTTATCAATATCCGGCAGCTATTCGTTACGATAAATATCATCTGGTACCATTCGGCGAATTTGTTCCACTGGAATCTCTACTCCGCCCCTTGGCGCCATTTTTCAATTTACCCATGTCTTCATTCAGCCGTGGCAACTACATTCAACCACAGCTTTCTGTTGCAGGATATAACCTGACCACCGCGATTTGTTATGAAATTATACTGGGTGAACAGGTTCGTGCGAATTTCAAACCGGATACCGAATTCTTACTCACTGTTTCCAATGATGCTTGGTTTGGTAGTTCAATTGGCCCCTGGCAACATTTCCAAATGGCACGCATGCGCTCCCTCGAATTAGGACGCCCATTACTACGTGGTACCAACAACGGCATTACAGCCGTTATCAGCCCGGACGGAGAAGTGCAAGCAGCACTCCCACAATTTACCCGTAATGTTTTGGCAGCTAAAGTGACACCCGCAACCGGGATAACACCTTATGCTCGCTGGGGTAACTGGCCGGTATGGATAATTACCGTATTGTTTGCCCTGTTTGCCTTAACATATAACCGCCGTAAAATTTGATCCAGATATCCATATCATCAAAAGGGAGCGAAATTGCTCCCTTGCACTATTCCTTTGCACTATGCAGAAACAGATTAACTTTTAATCCATCTTCCATCCAATTGATAGAAAAACAAAGGAGTAACAAGTTATGCAAGCAAAACGTCTGCAACCATCAGAAATTTCACCAGAGCTTTATAATGCAGTCGTAAAAGTCGATGAATTAACTTACCAATCCACTCTCGGTAAGGCACTCATCGAACTCATCAAAGTCAGAGTTTCCCAAATCAATGGCTGTGCCTTTTGTCTTAATATGCATTCCAAAGCTGCCCGCAAGGCAGGAAATAGCGAACAAAAACTCTATCTCCTGAGTGCCTGGAAAGAGGCAACTATTTTTACATCACGGGAACGTGCGGCATTAGGCTGGACAGAGGCTTTATCTCGGGTTGCCGAAACTGGGGCAGAAGATGAACATTACACCCCGTTATTAGCAGAATTTGATGAAAAAGAGATTGTCGATTTAACGTTGTTAATCGGCCTTATCAACCTGTGGAATCGTCTGGCAATTGGTATGAAATATACATTGCCCAATTCGGCCACTGACCTATCTTAAGAAATTCAGCATAGTTAATTACTAGCGATAATTAACTATGCTAACCCTCAACAACTGATATCACTCTATGTTATGCAAATAACCTACTTAAACAACTTATTGGTGCTAATTTTCCCTCCCTTTATTATTTTGGCACGCTAATTGCTGCTATTACCCGTCATCTTTCAAGTTGCCTCTTTGTTGGCTGCACTCTCTCACCCCGGTCACATAGTTATCTATGCTCCCGGGGATTCGCTCCCTTGCCGCCGCGATGCATCTTGAAATCCATAGGGTATATATCTATGAATGAAAAGGAAAATAGCTGTTTCACTAACCCAAAATGGGAAAATGCACTAAAAAAATGATAATCACGCACCTTTATTGTGCAAGATAAACAACATTGTTCATTTATAGTGCGAGACAGCTCCCGAAATAGAAACAATTCATTTTCATTGACCAACCCTTTTGTACTATTTTTTAACACTATATATACATATGACAGCAAATGATCCTCGATTAAAAACAAATCACAGAGAGACTTTTGCAAACACAACATCGCAAACGATAGCCACATTAAAGGAGTTGTATATGCGTATGCGTAACCTAGTACTAACCATGATGTTACTTGGCATGGCGGGGGCTGTTCAGGCCGAAGAGTTAACGGGAACACTGAAAAAGATTAAAGATGATGGCGTGATCATTGTAGGACATCGTGAGTCTTCCGTACCTTTTGCTTACTACGATAATCAGCAAAAAGTCGTCGGCTACTCTCAGGATTATTCTAATCTGATTGTTGAAGCGGTGAAAAAGAAACTGGACATGCCAAATCTGCAAGTAAAATTGATACCCATAACTTCTCAAAATCGCATCCCATTGCTACAAAATGGCACTTACGATTTCGAATGCGGTTCCACTTCCAATAACCTTGAACGCCAAAAACAAGTCACTTTCTCAAACTCTATCTTTATTGTTAGTACACGTTTGCTGACTAAAAAAGGTTCCGGTATAAAAGATTTCCCTGATTTAGCCGGCAAAAATGTCGTTGTTTCAGCAGGTACGACTTCTGAAATATTGCTGAATAAACTCAACGATAAAAAAAACATGAAAATGCGCATCATCAGTGCAAAAGATCATGGTGACTCATTCCGTACTCTGGAATCCGGCCGTGCAATCGCCTTTATGGTGGACGATGCTCTGCTAGCAGGCGAACGCGCTAAAGCGAAAAAACCTGATCAATGGGAAATTGTTGGCACGCCTCAGTCTAGAGAAGCCTATGGTTGTATATCGCGCAAAGACGATCTTCAATTCAAGAAGCTGATCGATGAGACCATTGTTCAGACGCAAACCTCAGGAGAGGCAGAGAAATCATTTGAGCGCTGGTTCAAACACCCGATTCCACCCAAGAATCTGAACCTGAACTTCTCTTTGTCTGATGAAATGAAAGCACTATTTAAATCGCCAAATGATAAGGCGCTTGACTAGAAATATAATTAAAAAATGACTATTTGATTGGCATCACAGGGTGCGAGGTGGCCGTTCCCTACCTCGCTTTTTTTTCTCAGCCAATCAGTCGCTTTCAGGGGATCAAGCTACCCCCTCACAGGGAGTATTATTATGTCAATCGATTGGAACTGGGGCATCTTTTTGCAAGCGGCCCCCTTTGGCAATACGACTTATCTTGGCTGGTTGATAGCTGGATTTCAGGTGACGATCGCCTTGTCTATCTGCGCCTGGATTCTCGCTTTCATTGTCGGCTCGCTGTTCGGCATCTTGCGCACTGTTCCCAATAAAATATTATCTGGGATAGGGACCTGTTATGTTGAGCTTTTTCGTAACGTACCGCTGATAGTTCAATTTTTTATCTGGTATCTGGTTGTACCTGAACTACTGCCAGAAAAAATTAGTCTGTGGTTTAAAACTGAATTGGACCCTAATATTCAATTTTTTCTCTCATCCACTGTCTGTTTAGGTCTTTTCACTGCGGCACGTGTGTGTGAACAGGTTCGTGCCGCCATACAATCACTACCACGCGGGCAAAAATCGGCAGGGCTGGCAATGGGGCTAACCTTGCCACAGACCTATCGCTATATCCTATTACCCAACGCCTATCGAGTGATCATTCCACCCATGACATCAGAAATGATGAATCTGGTAAAAAACTCCGCCATCGCCTCCACTATTGGTCTGGTAGATATGGCAGCACAGGCAGGTAAGTTACTTGATTACTCAGCACATGCTTATGAAACATTTACCGCCATTACGTTGGCCTATGTCGGAATCAATCTGGTGATTATGCTCGCCATGCACTTGCTTGAGAAAAAGGTACGTTTACCGGGTAATATTGGAGGTCAATAAATGTACGAGTTTGACTGGAGTTCGATTATCCCCAGTATCCCATTTCTGCTACAAGGCTTAGTCATTACAGCAAAAATAACGATTATTGCTGTTGTTGTCGGTATTCTCTGGGGAACCGTGCTGGCCGTTATGCGGCTCTCTTCGATAAAAGTACTGAGCTGGTTTGCCACTTTATATGTCAATCTGTTCCGCTCTGTACCACTAGTTATGGTACTGTTATGGTTCTACCTAATTGTGCCTAGCCTAGTACAGAATGTTCTGGGGATTTCTCCGAAAACAGATATTCGTTTAATTTCAGCTATGGTTGCATTCGCCTTTTTCGAAGCAGCTTACTATTCAGAAATTATCCGGGCAGGAATTCAGAGTATCTCCCGCGGGCAATCTTCGGCAGCACTGGCATTAGGTATGACACCAATGCAAAGTATGAGGCTGGTTATCCTGCCTCAAGCATTCCGTGCGATGACTCCGCTGTTATTGACACAGGGGATCGTACTGTTTCAAGACACCTCATTGGTGTATGTGCTCAGTCTCGCGGACTTTTTCCGTACTGCGGCAAATATCGGTGAGCGTGATGGCACTCAGGTCGAAATGATCCTATTTGCTGGTTTGGTTTATTTTATTATTAGTATTGCCGCATCTATGCTGGTTAACTATTTGAAGAAAAGGACTGTTTGATGATCTCCCTGAAAAATGTATCCAAGTGGTATGGCCAATTTCAGGTTCTCTCCGACTGCTCAACTGAAGTTAAAAAAGGTGAAGTCGTTGTGGTCTGTGGCCCATCTGGCTCAGGCAAATCCACCCTGATAAAAACGGTTAATGGTCTGGAATCCATCCAACAGGGTGAAATTCTGGTTAATGACATTAAAGTCAATGACAAAAACACCAATCTGGCACAACTACGTTCTAAAGTCGGCATGGTGTTCCAGCATTTTGAGCTGTTCCCCCATCTCTCCATCATTGAGAATTTAACTCTGGCGCAGATTAAAGTGCTTAATCGTGATAAAAAAGCGGCAGAAGAAAAAGGATTGAAATTACTTGAACGCGTTGGGCTTGCCAGTCAGGCGAATAAATTCCCATCGCAACTTTCCGGTGGTCAGCAGCAACGTGTAGCAATCGCCCGTGCCCTTTGTATGGACCCGATTGCCATGCTATTTGACGAACCCACCTCCGCACTCGACCCTGAAATGATCAATGAAGTGCTTGATGTCATGGTTAAACTGGCAGACGAAGGGATGACCATGATGGTTGTTACTCACGAAATGGGCTTCGCCCGTAAAGTAGCCAGCCGAGTTATCTTTATGGATGAAGGCAAAATTGTTGAAGATAGCAAGAAAGAAGATTTCTTTGCGAATCCAAAATCAGATCGCGCCAAAGAATTTCTCGCTAAGATTCTTCACTAACCTCATTTCATTTCCGGTGGTGACACCCGTCGCCATCGGATTTTCCCTCAGAACCACTGTTTCTTATATATCAAATCAGATATGCTATGCCGATCTCATATTTTACCAACTAAATGATTGCTACAAGCGTAGCTTTTTACTCACCATAGGATTATCGGTGCCATGCAAGAACAATACCGTCCAGAAGATATAGAGCCGCAAGTTCAGCTTCATTGGCAAGAGAAGCAAACTTTTAAAGTGACAGAAGATAACAGTAAAGAAAAATATTACTGCCTGTCCATGCTACCTTACCCTTCTGGCCGACTACACATGGGCCATGTACGCAACTACACTATCGGCGACGTTATCTCCCGCTACCAGCGTATGCTGGGTAAAAATGTCCTACAACCTATCGGTTGGGATGCGTTTGGACTGCCTGCGGAAGGCGCCGCGGTCAAAAACAATACCGCGCCTGCTCAGTGGACCTATGCCAACATCGAATATATGAAAGGTCAGTTGAAAACACTGGGCTTCGGTTACGATTGGGATCGTGAAGTCACAACCTGTACCCCGGAATATTACCGTTGGGAACAGTGGTTCTTCACTAAATTGTATGAAAAGGGTCTGGTTTATAAAAAGACCTCCGCTGTTAACTGGTGCCCTCACGATCTGACCGTTCTAGCTAATGAACAAGTGGTCGATGGCTGTTGTTGGCGTTGTGACACTAAAGTTGAACGTAAAGAAATTCCGCAATGGTTTATCAAGATCACTGATTATGCCGAAGAGTTGTTAAATGATCTGGATATGCTGGAAGAGTGGCCTGAACAGGTCAAAACCATGCAGCGCAACTGGATTGGTCGCTCCGAAGGGGTAGAAATCACTTTTGATGTGGTTGATAGTCAGGAGAAGCTGACCGTCTATACTACCCGTCCTGACACGTTCCTCGGCGCCACTTACGTTGCGGTTGCCGCAGGCCATCCTCTGGCAAAACAAGCAGCAGAAAATAACCCTGAACTGGTTGCTTTCATTGATGAGTGCCGTAATACCAAAGTTGCAGAAGCAGAAATGGCAACAATGGAGAAGAAAGGCATGGCAACCGGTATGTTTGCTATTCATCCATTGACCAAAGAGAAAGTGGCAATCTGGGTTGCAAACTTTGTCCTGATGGAATACGGCACCGGTGCCGTCATGGCAGTTCCCGGCCACGATCAACGCGATTGGGAATTTGCGACAAAATATAACCTGCCAATGAAAGCCGTTATTCTGGACAGTGAAGGTAATGAACCAAATGTTCATGAAGCCCCGGTAACAGATAAAAATGTCCTGTTTAATTCCGGTGAATTTAGCGGTCTGAATCATGAGGCCGGTTTTAATGCCATTGCTGATAAATTGGTGGAAATGGGCGTAGGTAAGCGTAAAGTCAACTATCGCCTGCGTGACTGGGGAGTTTCCCGTCAACGTTACTGGGGCGCTCCTATTCCAATGGCAACGCTGGAAGATGGCACGGTTGTTCCGGTTCCAGCAGATCAACTGCCTGTTATTCTGCCGGAAGATGTCAAAATGGATGGCATCACCAGCCCAATTAAAGCTGATCTTGAATGGGCAAAAACCACTATCAACGGACAGCCAGCACTACGTGAGACAGATACTTTCGATACCTTTATGGAATCTTCCTGGTACTACGCTCGCTACACCTGTCCAGATTATGACAAAGGCTTGCTCGATCCAGCAGCAGCTAACTATTGGCTGCCAGTTGACCAATACATCGGTGGTATCGAACATGCCATCATGCATCTGATGTATTTCCGTTTCTTCCATAAACTGATGCGTGATGCAGGCTTGGTCAATTCCAATGAACCCGCTAAGCGCCTGTTATGTCAGGGCATGGTTCTCGCCGATGCTTTTTATTACACCGGCAAAAATGGTGAAAAAATCTGGGTTTCCCCAGCTGATACTATTGTTGAGCGTGATGATAAAGGACGTATCGTTAAAGCGACGGATAAAGAAGGCCATGAGCTGGTTTATACCGGCATGAGCAAAATGTCTAAATCCAAGAACAACGGTATTGATCCACAATTGATGGTAGAAAAATATGGTGCTGATACCGTTCGCCTGTTTATGATGTTCGCTGCGCCGCCAGAGCTGACGCTGGAATGGCAAGAATCCAGCGTTGAAGGGGCAAATCGCTTTCTGAAACGTGTGTGGCGTCTGGTTTATGAACATAGCAGCAAAGGGGCAACTCAACCGCTGGACATCACAAACCTGACAGTGGAACAAAAAGATCTATTCCGTGATCTGCACAAAACCATCGCTAAAGTCACAGATGATGTTGGTCGCCGCCAGGCATTCAATACTGCTATCGCTGCGGTAATGGAATTAATGAATAAACTGACCCGTGCGCCACAGGAAACTGAGCAAGATCGCGCTCTGATGCAAGAGGCTCTGTTAGCGGTTGTCCGTATGTTGTCACCAATAACTCCTCATGCTTGCTTTATTATGTGGCAAGCTCTGGGCGGTAAAGGTGATATTGATACGGCTGATTGGCCGCAAGCTGATGAACAGGCAATGGTTGACGATACTAAGTTAGTCGTCATTCAAGTCAATGGTAAAGTGCGTGGTCGTGTTACTGTGCCAGCCGATGCGACGAAAGAATATGTTCATGATCTGGCGGCACAAGAGTATGGTGTGGCGAAATACCTTGAAGGCGTCACTATTCGCAAAGTCATTTATGTACCAGGCAAACTGCTGAATCTGGTCGTCGGCTGATAAAGGAGGCAATGTGCGACATCGTATTTTAACGTTGTTGCTGGGGTTGGCGGTGTTAGTCACCGCTGGCTGCGGTTTTCATCTGCGCGGCACCACTCAGGTGCCACCGGAACTCAAAAAGCTGCAATTAACAAGCAGTGACCCATATGGGCCACTAGCTCGTTCTGTTCGCCAACAGCTTCGTCTGAATAACGTCACTATCCTTGAGGATGGTAGCGCGGATATTCCTATTTTGAAGATAATCGGCTCTTCTGAAAATAAAGATACGGTCTCTGTTTTCCAAGATGGTAAGGCTGCCGAACGCCAATTGACACTGTACGTTGATGCACAAGTCATTATGCCAGATGGCAGCGTATATCCGTTGCGATCCAGGGTTGACCGCTCTTTTTTCGACAACCCATTAGAGGCCCTGGCGAAAGATGCTGAAAACGAGATAATCAATCAGGAAATGCGTGAACAAGCCGCTCGCCGACTCGTTCGTCAGTTATTGACTGTTCACAACGCAGAAGAACAGAAAGCCAGAGAAAAACAGGCGGGACAGCAAGCTGCGCAAGCACAATGATCAAACTCTATCCCGAACAACTGATTTCGCAGCTCAATGAGGGGCTGCGAAACTGTTATCTGATATGGGGTAATGAACCCCTACTATTACAGGAAAGCCAGGATCATATCCGTAAGGCTGCTGAAAAACACGCATTCACTGAACACTTCACCTATACACTGGACAACCATACCGAATGGGACGAGATATTTGGTATCTGTCAGTCATTAAGTCTATTTGCTAGCCGCCAAACACTCACTTTGCTTCTGCCTGAAAGTGGCCCTAACGCAGCAATGGCTGAACAACTGGTAAAACTGGCAGGGCTTCTTCATCCAGATATACTGTTAATACTACGTGGTCTGAAATTGACCAAGGCTCAGGAGAACAGTAACTGGTTCAAAGCACTAGGAAAAAACGGTGTTTATGTCAGTTGTCAGCCCCCCGAACAGCACCGTCTGCCGCAATGGGTTGCACAACGGGCCAAAGCTATGAAATTGACGCTGGAAGAACAGGCCAATCAACTACTGTGTTACTGCTATGAAGGAAATTTATTGGCGTTAGCTCAGGCACTTGAGCGACTCTCGCTGCTATACCCTGATGGTAAACTGACCTTACATCGTATTGAAAATGCAGTGAATGATGCGGCTCACTTTACACCTTATCACTGGGTAGACGCGTTATTAGCGGGTAAAGCAAAACGAACCTGGCATATTCTGAAACAGTTAAAACAAGAAGATTGCGAAGCTGTTATTCTATTACGTACCGTACAGAGAGAATTGCTGCTGCTACTCACGCTGAAACGCCAAAGTACCACAACTCCAATGAAAACGCTGTTAGATCAGCATCGAGTATGGCAAAACCGTCGCCCATTACTGACAAGTGCGCTGCAACGTCTCACTCAACATGATTTGCAGCGAGCACTTCATTTACTTGTACAGATGGAACGCCAAATCAAACAGGATTACGGCCAGTCTATTTGGTCAGATTTAGAAACTCTTTCCATGCTGTTATGTGGAAAAACCTTACCTGAGAGCTTTCTTAATGCCTCATACCACTAATTCTACTTGCCCCAAACAACCCGTTATTCAAGCATTATTTGGTGGAACATTCGATCCCATCCATTATGGGCATTTACAACCAGTTGAAACCCTGGCATATCAAACTGGTCTGAAACAAGTGATTTTACTACCAAATCACGTCCCACCACACCGCCCACAACCAGAAGCCTCCGCACAACAGCGGCTTGAAATGGTACAACTGGCTGTACAAGATAACCCTCTGTTTACCATCGATAGGCGTGAACTGGAGCGCACCACGCCCTCCTACACAATTGATACGCTAGAGTCATTCCGTCAGGAACTTGGCAACAAACAACCACTGGCATTTATAATCGGCCAAGATGCTTTATTATCACTGCATACTTGGCATCGTTGGCAAGAACTGCTGAGCCTCTGTCATTTATTGGTTTGCGCTCGTCCAGGTTATCAGACCCAGTTTTCCACAACTGAAATGCAACAATGGTTTACAGAACATCAAATCCGCGATCCAAACCAGCTTGGTAGTCAACCTAACGGTTATATCTATCTGGCGGATACACCGCTGCTGCCTATCTCAGCAACAGATATCCGTCAACGCCACCAGCAAGGGTTAAGTTGTGACGATTTACTCCCCCTTTCAGTGCAAAAGTATATAGACTCACAGGGGTTATATCGCCAATAGCGAAATCTGCCTCGATTAGTCGCTTAGTTGGCTTACCCTTAAGTGACCTGACATGCTATTATTCCGCACTATTTAATCAATTGTGATAAAAAATAAGGATGAGCCTTTTGCAAGGTAAAGAACTCCAACAGTTTGTTATTGATAAGCTTGAAAACTCCAAAGCACAGGATATCGTTTCCCTGGATGTTCAAGGGAAATCCAGTATTACCGATTGTATGATTATCTGTACCGGAACTTCCAACCGCCACCTGATGTCTGTCGCAGATAATCTGGTTGATGACTGTCGTGCCAGCGGCCTGATCCCACTTGGCGTTGAAGGACAAGGCATATCTGACTGGATCGTCGTAGACCTCGGTGAAGTTATCGTACATGTCATGCAAGAAGAGAGCCGCCGCATGTATGAACTTGAAAAGCTCTGGAGCTGAGTTTGAAGCTGCAATTAATCGCTGTAGGTACAAAAATGCCGGACTGGATACAGGCCGGCTTTATCGATTATCTGCGCCGTTTTCCCAAAGATATGCCGTTTGAATTGGTAGAAATTCCGGCGGGCAAACGGGGCAAGAATGCAGATATTAAGCGCATTCTGGAAAAAGAAGGCGAACAGATGCTGGCCGCTATTGGCAAAGGCAACCGTATTGTTACCTTGGACATTCCGGGTTCCCGTTGGGAAACACCTCAACTGGCGCAACAACTTGAGCATTGGAAACGAGATGGTAGAGATGTCAGCTTATTGATAGGCGGGCCAGAAGGTCTCGCTCCAGCATGTAAAGCTGTCGCAGAACAAAGCTGGTCACTGTCACCGCTGACCTTACCCCATCCTCTGGTCCGGGTTTTGGTTGCGGAAAGCCTGTACCGGGCATGGAGCATTACCACCAATCATCCCTATCATCGGGAATAATTTGGTTATCAACGGATAAAAGCGAATTCTGGCAATGGGATGAAAAATAAACGTACCCCTTTTCGTGATTATACGGCTGAATCAGCCCTATTTGCTCGCCGCGCATTGGTGGCGTTTATTATCATCCTGGTACTGACTGGTATCCTGATTGCCAATCTTTACCATTTACAAATTACTCGCCACGAAGACTATCAAACCCGTTCAAACGAAAACCGTATTAAACTGGTTCCAATTGCGCCAAGCCGCGGTATCATCTATGACCGTAACGGCACCCCATTGGCGCTTAATCGAACCATCTACCAGTTGGAAATCATCCCCGAAAAGGTAGAAAACCTTGAGCAAACGCTGAATGATTTACGTAATGTTATCGATCTGACTGACGAAGACATTGCCAACTTTGAAAAAGAGCGTAAGCGTTCGCGCCGATTTACCTCTATCCCACTAAAAACGTCGCTTGATCATATTCAAGTCGCACGCTTTGCTGTTAACCAATACCGTTTCCCTGGTTTTGAAATAAAAGGTTACCAACGCCGCTTCTATCCTTATGGTTCAGCACTGACACATATCATCGGCTATGTGGCTAAAATTAATGATAAAGATGTAGAACGATTGGATAAAGAAGGTATTTTACCTAATTATGCCGCTACCCATGACATCGGCAAACTGGGTATTGAACGCTACTATGAAGCTGTTTTACACGGCAAAACAGGTTACGAAGAAGTCGAAGTGAATAACCGAGGCCGGGTAATACGCCAATTACATGAACAACCACCGCAGGCCGGACAAGATATTTACCTCACTATCGATCTCGAATTGCAGATCTACATTGAGAAACTCCTCACAACCAGCCGTGCTGCGGTCGTTGTCAGTGATCCACGTAATGGGGAAATTCTGGCGCTGGTATCTAACCCAAGCTATGATCCAAACCTATTCGTAAACGGCATCTCCAATAAGAACTACCAGGAATTATTAAACAACCCTGATAGACCGCTTATTAATCGTGCTACTCAAGGGATCTACCCTCCAGCTTCGACAGTGAAACCTTTCATTACTGTTGCAGCACTAAGCACAGGCGTGATCAATAAAAATACCACCATTTTTGATCCGGGTTGGTGGCAATTACCGGGTTCAGAAAAACGCTACCGTGACTGGAAACGTTGGGGACATGGTAGTCTCAATCCGCATAGAGCCATTGTAGAATCAGCGGATACTTTCTTTTATCAAGTTGCCTATGATATGGGAATTGATCGTCTATCTGAATGGATGACCAAGTTTGGCTATGGCGAATACACTGGCATCGACCTGGCCGAAGAACGCACCGGTATCATGCCTACTCGCGAATGGAAACAAAGGAAATATAAAAAACCTTGGTACCAAGGAGATACCATTCCTGTTGGCATCGGCCAAGGATATTGGACAGCAACCCCCATTCAAATGGTGAAAGCGCTGATAACTTTAATTAACGATGGTAATGTAAAAACACCACATCTGCTGCTAAGCAAGAAGCTGAAAGGTCAGATGATCCCTTATCAACAAACAGAAAATATCCAGATTGGCGATATCCATTCAGGATATTGGGAATTGGCAAAAAGTGGCATGTACGGTGTTGCCAACTTGCCAAACGGTACCGGCCACAAGAGTTTTACCGGCACGCCTTATAAAGCAGCGGCCAAATCGGGAACAGCACAGGTCTACAGTTATGAAACCTACAATGCCAGTAAAATTGCAGAGCATTTACGGGATCATAAGCTGATGATTGCTTTCGCGCCTTATGAAAATCCGACCGTAGCTCTTTCCATTATTTTAGAGAATGGTGGCGCAGGTCCAGCAGTAGGAACCCTTGTTCGCCAAATCCTCGACCATGTACTATTAGGGGATAACAACACAACATTGCCGAATGCGGTCCCGACTCCCCCCGGAACAGAAAGTGACTGATTAACACCATGACAGAAAACCAAAAAAGGGTTCCTCTCTGGACCAGATTACATATCGACCTACCGTTACTCCTGTGCATTTTGGCATTGCTGATATACAGCGCTTTTGTTATGTGGAGCGCCAGCGGTCAAGATATGGGTATGATGGAACGCAAAGTTGGTCAAATTGGCGCCGGACTGGTTGTCATGCTCATCATGGCGCAGATTCCGCCAAGAGTTTATGAAAGCTGGGCACCCCATCTCTATATTGTTTGTGTCATTTTACTGATTTTTGTCGACGCTTTCGGGCAAATAAGTAAAGGCGCACAACGCTGGCTGGATTTAGGCATCATCCGCTTCCAACCTTCTGAGATCGCCAAAATCGCAGTACCACTGATGATCGCACGCTTTATGAACCGCGATTTATGCCCGCCCTCGCTGAAAAATACCACCATTGCTCTGATGCTCATTTTTCTGCCTACTCTACTGGTTGCCGCTCAACCAGACCTAGGGACTTCAATTCTGATCGCGGCTTCTGGCCTGTTTGTCTTGTTCCTTTCTGGCATGAGTTGGCGATTGATCGGTATTGCAGCTCTACTATTAGCCTGCTTTATCCCCATTTTGTGGTTCTTCCTGATGCATGGCTATCAGCGTGATCGCGTCATGATGCTACTTGATCCAGAAAGCGATCCGCTAGGTAAGGGTTACCACATTATTCAATCAAAAATCGCAATTGGCTCCGGTGGCTTATCAGGTAAAGGCTGGCTATTAGGAACACAATCTCAACTGGAATTTCTGCCGGAACGTCATACAGATTTCATATTTGCCGTACTGTCGGAAGAACTTGGTTTAATTGGCGTATTACTGTTATTAACATTATATATGTTATTAATTCTGCGTGGACTGGTCATAGCAACCAAGGCACAGAACACTTTTGGCCGGGTTATGGTTGGCGGCCTGGTGTTAATCCTGTTTGTTTATATCTTCGTCAATATCGGCATGGTGAGTGGTATTCTGCCTGTAGTAGGCGTTCCTTTGCCATTTGTCAGTTATGGCGGCTCAGCGTTAATCGTCTTAATGGCTGGTTTCGGCATTATCATGTCGATTCACACACACCGAAAATTGTTGTCTAAAAGTTTATAGAGAAGAGGTTTCAATGCGTCAACACTGGCTTATACTTGGCATGATTGCAGCCCTGCTATCCGGCTGTACTACTCCTGACAAACAAAAACCTTCCCCGTTACCAGCAGCAGTACCAACGCAGGATGTTCTGGGAGCAGAACCTCGCTACGAGCCTTATCACCCTAGCGCCAATAATGATTATCAGATGAACGGACATACTTATCACATTGTGCAAAATCCGTCTCAATTCAGTGAAACTGGCTACGCGAGTTGGTACGGTGAAGAATCTAGCGGCAAAATGACCGCAATTGGTGAGCGTTTCAATCCTTATGCGCTGACAGCCGCCCATCCTACCCTGCCAATTCCAAGTTATGTCCGTGTGACCAACTTGAGCAATGGCCGTATGATGATCGTTAGAGTCAATGACCGTGGTCCTTATAAACCTGGACGAATTATCGAGCTATCGAAGGCTTCCGCTGAACGCTTAAACCTGACGCAAAGTACCAAAGTTAAGGTTGATTTTATTGAGGTGGCCCAAGACGGTTCTGTGTCTGGTCCCGGTACCATTGGCAGCCAGATAGTTAAACAGAGTTACGCTCTACCGGGTAGACCCACGCTGACAAGCAGCCCACTAGGAACACCAACAATGGAGAATGTCCCTGATCAGACCGGCAGCCAGCCTTTAACAAATCAGCCGGTGGAACAAACTCAATCATTGCTGGCACAACCGGAAACTACCGGGCAACTACCCGCAATGAAGCTGCAACCCCCTAAACCTGTTACAAACAGTACTTCGATAGTAACAGCACCGACAGCCGCCTCAGCGAACGGTTTTATGGTTCAGGTTGGCGCTGTTAGCAGTGAGCAACGAGCAAAAGAGTGGCAACAAACACTGGCGCAACGCTTTAATGTTCAAGGACGCGTAACTCAACATAGTAACGTTTATCGTGTACAGTTGGGGCCATTCAACAATCGCCAGCAAGCTGCCGATTTACAACAAAAACTGGCTGACCAGATACAACAGTCTTCTTTTATCGTCAGCCCTTAATCGTTCTCTTACTGATATCTCACTTTGATTCAGATATCAGTAAGAGGAGTAAAAAAATGTAAACCCGAGTCTTGTCAAAATTTGGCAATGTCACTATTTTTTTCATTTGCTATGATGTGACTCGATATCAACCTTTTCTCACGGATGCTGTCCAACCGACCATGAAATATACAACCACTTTTCATTTTATAAAAAGCGCCACCTTGGGTGTCGCGCTGGCAATAAGTGCTTCTGCCTTTGCCGATGGAAATGATATCAACCTGAAAACGATGATCCCAGGCGTGCCTCAGATCGACGCGGAAGCTTATATCCTTATCGATTACAATTCAGGCAAAGTGCTAGCCGAAATGAATGCAGATGCACACCGTGATCCTGCCAGTCTGACAAAAATGATGACCAGTTATGTCATTGGTCAAGCAATTAAATCAGGCAAAATCCATCCAAATGATATGGTCACCGTTGGCACTGACGCATGGGCAACAGGTAATCCGGTATTTAAAGGCTCTTCCCTGATGTTCCTCAAGCCAGGCGATCAGGTCTCGGTTTCTATGTTATCCCGCGGTATAAACCTGCAATCCGGTAACGATGCCTGTGTTGCAATGGCAGATTATGTTGCCGGCAGCCAAGAGTCTTTCGTTAACTTAATGAATGGTTATGTAAAATCACTTGGATTAAAGAATACGAATTTCAAAACCGTTCATGGCTTGGATGCAGAAGGCCAATACAGCTCTGCCCGTGATATGGCGCTGATTGGTCAAGCGCTGATCCGTGATGTTCCCGAAGAGTACGCCATCTATAAAGAAAAAGAGTTTACCTACAACAATATCCGTCAAACAAACCGTAACGGCTTGTTGTGGGATAAAAGCTTGAATGTCGATGGTATCAAAACCGGTCACACTAGCGCAGCGGGTTATAACCTGGTCGCTTCTGCAACGGAAGGCGATATGCGTCTGATTTCTGCGGTATTAGGCGGCCACACTTACAAAGGCCGAGAAACAGAAAGTAAGAAACTACTGACCTGGGGTTTTCGTTTCTTCGAAACTGTTGCTCCTCTGCAAGCAAACAAAGAGTTCGCTTCTGAACCAGTCTGGTTTGGCGATAACGATAGGGTTCAGTTAGGTGTTGATAAAGATGTTTATCTGACTATTCCCCGTGGTCGTCTGAAAGATCTGAAAGCCAGCTATGTCATGAATAATAGTGAATTACATGCACCACTGGCGAAAGATCAAGTCGTGGGTACTATCAACTTTCAACTTGATGGTAAGACTATTGAACAGCGGCCTTTAGTCGTCATGAATGAAGTAAAAGAAGGCGGCATCTTTAGCCGCTTTATCGATTACATCAAGCTACTATTTCATCATTGGTTTGGCTAATTCTTGAGATAATTAAGCGATAAACCCCACCAAAGCGAATCGGGCTACCGCCCAATCGCAGTAAGTCCCCCGCGTTTTAAGGCGGGGGAAAGTATCAAATTTTACAGAAGAAACTGACCGTACGATCGCGGAAAGCAAAAACAGGAGCGCCCATGAAAACGAAATTAAATGAACTACTTGAGTTCCCTTGTTCATTCACTTACAAAGTGATGGGCCTGGCGGAGCCTGAGCTAGTCAATCAGGTCGTTGAAGTAGTTCAACGCCATGCACCGGGCGATTACTCTCCACAAGTGAAACCAAGCAGCAAAGGCAACTACCACTCAGTATCCATTACCATCAATGCAACCCATATTGAACAGGTAGAAACGCTGTATGAAGAGTTAGGTAACCTTGAATTGGTACGGGTCGTGCTGTAATAGAAGCAGAGAAATCCCCTATAATTTCACAGGGGATTCTTTATCTATCAGAAATACCACTATTTCAAGCGCACTAAACTGGAGAGAACCTCTTCCGAGGGTTATACTGACCAAATCTTATAGCTATCAAATGAAGTTTCAATTGCAACATAAAACGATTTTCTTACGTCAATTAGGAATACAACCCTACGGGCCGATTTCTGATGCAATGCACTTATTCACTGAGCAGCGAGATATTAATACACCTGATGAAATCTGGCTGGTACAGCATCCAAAAGTCTTTACTCAAGGACAAGCAGGTAAAGCTGAACATTTGCTATCCCTCGGTGATATTCCGATTATTCAATCCGATCGTGGTGGACAAGTCACCTATCATGGCCCTGGTCAACAGGTTATGTATGTCATGATTGACATCAAACGCGCCAAAATTGGTGTACGGCAATTGGTTACGGCGATAGAGGATACTGTCATTAAAACCCTTGCTCACTTTGGTGTGGAAGCCTATGCCCGCCCGGATGCTCCCGGTGTCTACGTCAATGAAGCCAAAATTTGCTCTCTTGGATTACGGATACGCAAAGGTTGTTCTTTCCACGGGTTAGCCCTCAATATCGCAATGGATTTAGAACCCTTTTTGCGTATTAATCCTTGTGGCTATGCCGGCATGAAAATGATTCAACTCAGTGAGTTAGTTCCCGGAATTACTGTTGAGCAAGTACAGCCTATTCTGGTGGAGAAATTTTGCCAGCAGTTAGGATTTAAATTGAACAATTAAAGATGCTATAATTTTTTAACATTTTTCAAAAATTTTTTAATGGTTTGTCATACAGTAGACTGAATGATAAATCTCAACCTGATGAATTTAACACTGGAACCAGCACGATTATGAGTAAACCAATTCAGATGGAACGTGGCATTAAGTACCGCGACGCAGACAAAATGGCGCTGATCCCGGTCAAAACAGTGATGACCGAACGTACAGAAATCTTGCGTAAACCTGAGTGGATGAAAATCAAACTTCCTGCGGATTCCAGCCGCATTCAGGGCATCAAATCCGCCATGCGCAAAAATGGTCTACATTCCGTCTGTGAAGAAGCGTCCTGCCCTAACCTGGCTGAATGTTTCAATCACGGTACAGCAACCTTTATGATCCTTGGCGCAATTTGCACCCGCCGTTGCCCTTTCTGTGATGTTGCACACGGCCGCCCAATGGCGCCTGACACCAACGAACCGGTAAAACTGGCACAAACCATCAAAGATATGGCTCTGCGCTACGTTGTCATCACCTCCGTTGACCGTGATGACCTACGTGACGGTGGCGCTCAACACTTTGCTGACTGCATTTCTGCTATTCGTGAAAAAAATCCATCCATTAAAATCGAAACCTTAGTGCCTGATTTCCGTGGACGTATGGATCGCGCACTTGAAATACTGACAGCAACACCACCCGACGTCTTTAACCATAATCTGGAAAACGTACCTCGGGTTTACCGTCAAGTGCGCCCTGGAGCAAACTATGAGTGGTCACTAAAATTACTTGAAAAGTTTAAAGAAGCCCACCCTGATATTCCAACCAAATCGGGTCTAATGGTCGGCCTCGGTGAAACCAACGAAGAAATTCTTGATGTTATGCGTGATCTGCGCCGCCACGGTGTTACCATGCTGACCTTGGGCCAATATCTACAGCCTAGTCGTCATCATTTGCCAGTACAGCGCTACGTCAGCCCACAGGAATTTGATGAGATGAAAGAAGAAGCGTTAGCTATGGGATTCACCCATGCCGCCTGCGGTCCATTTGTTCGTTCTTCTTATCATGCTGACTTGCAAGCCAGAGGTGAAGAGGTCAAATAACCCAGTTTCTTATACCCTATGGATTTCAAGCTGCATCGCGACGGCAAGGGAGTGAATCCCCGGGAGCATAGCAAACTATGTGACCGGGGTGAGCGAGTGCAGCCAACAAAGAGGCAGCTTGAAAGATGACGGGTATATTATGACTAATATTATTCTGGCGGTATTTATCGGAGGCGGCTTAGGCAGCGTATTACGCTGGTTTATCAGCCTCCGCCTTAATAATATTTCTTCTAATATCGCGATTGGCACCCTTACTGTTAACTGTATCGGTGCATTAATTATCGGACTAGGATTGGCCTATTTTAATAAATCTACCCATCTCGATCCGGCCTGGAAATTGATGTTGACCACCGGTTTTTGTGGAGGTTTAACAACCTTTTCCACCTTTTCTGTTGAAGTGGTTTATTTGTTACAGGAAGGAAAACTAGGATGGGCGCTGGGAACAGTTTTGCTTAATCTTTTTGGCTCATTATTAATGACCGTGTTAGCTTTTGTATTGATGCGTGAACTTTAAATTAAAATTATCTGCATATCACACAAGCCAAAAAAAACCCGTTGAAATAACGGGTTTTCGAAATACGGAGTTAAAATCAGATAGCGACAACGTTTACAGCAGATGGACCTTTAGCGCCGTCAGTGATTTCAAACTCTACTTTTTGACCTTCTGCCAAAGTTTTAAATCCGTTACTCTGAATAGCAGAGAAATGCACAAATACGTCTTTGCTACCATCTTCTGGAGTGATAAACCCGAATCCTTTAGATTCATTAAACCACTTAACGTTACCTTTAATTTTTGACATCAAACTTACCTTTAACGTGAAAATTAAGACACAAAATCTGTGTCGCATACAGTACAGCAAATAAGTTGGTTCACTGTCTACAACCAAGATCACGAAAAGCATAATAAAATACGATAGATGTTATCTTTAATTTAGTTTTACCACTAAATAATACACATATATAAATATCTATAACCCTCCTTGGTCTTTTATCACACAATTTACCCAATAAACAAATGACTAGGCTTTTTCATGTTCCAATAGCCAGCTTTTAATATTCAAGCCTCCGGTATATCCCACCAATTTACCATCATGTCCAATAACACGATGGCAAGGCACAATTAATGAGATCGGATTACGAGAATTAGCCATTCCTACCGCGCGGCAATAATTAACTGAACCTAATGCTAATGAAAGTTGCTTATAACTCCACACTTCTCCAAATGGGATCTTACATAGCTGTAACCATACACGCTGCTGGAATTCAGTTCCTGCCGGGTTGAGTGGAACAGAAAACTCAGTACGCTTACCCGCAAAATATCCCCGTAACTCTTTCACGCACTGCTTGGTAATATCATTTTTTACTTCGGGCGCTGTTTTTTCATCAACAAAATATAGACTGGTCACCCCCTTATCATCCGCAGTGATATGAATATACGGTTTAGGGAATCCTTTGGGTGTATCAAAATAGTGATGATACATAACCACCTCCATTGAAAAAAATATCAATCATTATAGGGATTAGAGTAAATCGTCTTTTCGACAAATTGCAATGATGAATTCAGTTGCTCCCTTACCACCGACTAGAAAACTTAAACTTGTCTAAAGGCGAAAAGCCGGCCAACAAACAGAGAATAACTCACATTGTAATTTTAATGATAGTCACTCGATGTAAAATTAACACCATATATAGTATGGTTGAAATAAAATTTCACTACATATAGTATAGCTCAAGTTATGGCCTTTAGTAAAATTATTACTCATGAACCAAATTTTGCCATTGCATGCCCACAAACTGACAAAGGAGTCGTTAATGAGCATTACCATTTATAGCAAACCAGACTGTGTACAATGCAACGCAACCTATCAAGCGCTAAGCCGAAGAAACATTCCTTATCAGATTGTCGATTTGACCGAAAACCCGCAGGCTTTAGCGACTATCCGTGCTATGGGCTATCAGCAAGTTCCTGTGGTTGTCACGGACACACAGCATTGGTCAGGATTTCGTCCAGATAAAATCAACGCATTAACTGAGAATTTGTAGGTTTATTATGAATATAAATCCGCTGATCTATTTCTCCAGTTCGTCCAGTAATAGCCATAGATTTGTTCAGAAACTGGAGATACCAGCCCTTCGTATTCCGATCAATCAATCGGGTAACCTATTAAATGTAACTTCTCCTTACATTTTACTGACACCCAGTTATAGCGGTGGTAGTGCTAAAGGCGCCGTTCCACCACAAGTGATTCGATTTCTAAATATCGCCGAAAACCGGGCGCTAATCCGGGGAGTCATCGCGGCCGGGAATACAAACTTTGGCGAAGCTTACGGCATAGCTGGACGGATAATTTCAGAGAAATGTCAAATCCCCCTCCTATACCGTTTTGAACTGTTGGGCACTGAAGAAGATGTACAACGGGTACGCCAAGGTATTCAAAGATTCTGGCAACTGATTCATTAGAGAATAGGTAATTATGACTTTTCAAATTAATGCACAACAGGATTATCATGCTTTAAATGCCTTGCTCAATCTGTACGATAGTGAAGGAAAGATGCAATTTGATAAAGACAAACTGGCTACTCATTACTATTTTCGCCAGCATGTAAATCCAAACACACTATTTTTTAATAGCTTAAAAGAGAAGCTGGATTTCCTCCAACAAGAGGGATATTACGAAACAAACGTGCTGGAGCAATACGATTTTGCTTTTATTAAAAAGCTCTTTCAGCAAGCCTATAGCAAAAAATTCCGCTTTCAAACCTTTCTGGGCGCATTCAAATATTACACCGGCTATACTCTGAAAACCTTCGATAATAAACGCTATCTGGAACGCTATGAAGATCGGGTATGCATGGTAGCACTGACCCTGGCCCAAGGCGATCAGATGCTGGCTTGTCGTCTGGTGGACGAGATGATCAGCGGCCGTTTTCAACCAGCAACGCCAACCTTTCTTAATTGTGGTAAGAAACAGCGAGGAGAATTGGTTTCCTGTTTCCTGCTGCGCATTGAAGACAATATGGAATCCATCGGACGTTCGGTGAATTCAGCATTACAGCTTTCAAAACGTGGCGGTGGTGTCGCATGTTTACTCAGTAACCTACGGGAAACGGGTGCCCCGATAAAAATGATTGAAAACCAATCATCAGGTGTTATCCCAGTGATGAAAATGCTGGAAGATGCATTCTCATATGCCAATCAACTCGGTGCACGCCAAGGTGCAGGCGCTGTTTATCTCCATGCTCATCACCCCGATATTCTCCGTTTTTTGGATACAAAACGGGAAAATGCCGATGAAAAAATCCGTATCAAAACACTCTCTATTGGCGTCGTTATTCCTGATATCACTTTTAAGCTGGCTAAACATAATGAAGATATGTATCTATTCTCACCTTATGATATTCAACGGGTTTATGGTGCTCCAATGTCCGAAATTAGCATTACAGAAAAATATGCTGAAATGGTGAATAACCAACAAATTCGGAAATCAAAAATAAATGCCCGTGAATTTTTCATGACGTTAGCTGAGATCCAATTCGAATCTGGCTATCCCTATATTATGTATGAAGACACTGTGAATAATGCTAACCCAATTAAAGGTCGGATTAATATGAGTAATTTATGTTCCGAAATTTTACAGGTTAACAGTGCCAGCGAATATGAAGATGATTTAAGTTACCGCCATATTGGGAAAGATATTAGTTGTAATCTGGGATCAATGAATATAGCTCATACAATGGATTCACCTGATTTTGCCCTCTCTATTGAAACGGCTGTCCGCGCTTTAACCGCGGTATCAGATATGAGCCATATCCGTTCAGTTCCTTCTATTGAAAAAGGAAATCAGGATTCTCATGCCATTGGTTTGGGGCAAATGAATCTTCACGGCTATTTGGCAAGGGAAAAAATTCATTATGGTTCCGAAGAAGGAATAGATTTCACCAATATCTATTTCTATATTGTCACTTACCACGCTCTGCGTACTTCCAATCAGATCGCCATTGAACGCAATAGCTACTTTAAAGGTTTTAAAGATTCTCGTTATGCCAGTGGTGAATTTTTCAATAAATATACAGAAAGCGCATGGCAACCTCAGACAAAAAAAGTCTCTCAATTGTTTGAACAAGCAGGAATAACCATTCCTAATCAACAAGACTGGCTTGCATTAAAAGCCTCAATTATGACTCACGGTATTTACAATCAAAATCTCCAAGCCATTGCTCCTACAGGTTCTATTTCATATATCAACAATTCAACCTCAAGCATTCACCCGATTGTATCCCGTATTGAGATCCGTAAAGATGGTAAAACAGGACGAGTATATTACCCAGCGCCATTTATGACGAATAATAATCTTGAATATTACCAAGATGCTTACGAAATAGGACCGGAAGAAATTATTGATACTTATGCTATAGCCACTCAACACATCGATCAAGGATTATCACTGACACTCTTCTTCAAAGACGACGCCACTACACGTGATATTAACAAAGCCCAAATTTATGCCTGGCGTAAAGGAATTAAAACACTTTATTACATCCGTCTGAAACAGACTGCTCTGGAAGGCACGGAAGTACAAGATTGTGTTTCATGCTCACTGTAAAATGATTCTGGAAATTTATTATGATTAGTAATCCCATACGCGCAATTAACTGGAACCGAATTGAAGATGACAAAGATCTAGAAGTTTGGAACCGGCTGACAACTAATTTTTGGCTACCGGAAAAAATTCCATTATCCAATGACATTCCTTCATGGAATACCCTGACGACAGAAGAAAAAGAGCTGACTATTCGAGTATTCACCGGGCTGACACTACTGGACACAATTCAGAACACCGTTGGTGCTCCAGCGTTAATGGAAGATGCTCTAACACCTCACGAAGAAGCGGTTATGTCCAATATTAGCTTTATGGAAGCTGTTCACGCGCGTTCTTATAGTTCGATTTTTTCAACATTATGCCTAACAACTGATGTGGATGATGCTTATCGCTGGAGTGAAAGGAATGTTTCATTACAGAATAAAGCCAAAATTATATTAAATCATTATAGTTATCATCATCCATTAAAGAAAAAAGTCGCCAGTGTTTTTCTAGAGTCATTTTTATTCTATTCGGGTTTCTATTTACCTATGTATTGGTCAAGTCGAGGAATATTAACAAATACAGCCGATTTAATCCGGCTTATTATCCGGGATGAAGCCATTCACGGTTATTATATTGGATATAAATTTCAACAATCATTAAATAAACATTCAACATTAGAACAGAAAGAAATTAAAGAATTCACTTTTTCATTATTATTAGAATTATACGAAAATGAAATTAAATATACAGAAGAACTTTATGATATTATTGGCTGGAGTGAAGATGTTAAAAAATTCTTGCATTATAATGCCAATAAAGCGTTAATGAATCTTGGCTATGAAACCTTATTCCCTCCAGAAATGACAGATGTCAGCCCTGCAATCCTCTCTGCATTATCACCAAATGCCAATGAAAACCATGACTTCTTTTCTGGCTCAGGTTCATCATATGTTATCGGTAAAGCAGTTAATACTGAGGATGAAGATTGGAATTTCTAAAGATAATGATTTGATTTTATATAGGATAATTCAAAATAACCATAATACTCTAATATTTTAATGCCCATATTATTGAGCCTGTTTTTTAAACGATAAAACGCCATAAAATCTTTATATTTTTATGGCATTTTTTCATGATTGTTGCCATTTCTATGGATATTTTTTGCCATTACTGCCTCCTATTATCATCCGAAACAACAAAAAACATTAATATAGCTAATTAATTTTAAATTAAATTTCATTCCAATTAGATATAATCAACACTATAAACTAATAATCGATTCTATTTACAACATAGCAAATAATTCATTTAGCAATAAAATGTAAAAATATATTAATAACAGCAACATAGAATGAAATTATCCTTTCAACAACCACATTGACTTATATGAAATAAATTGCCAATAACAATGAAATTACTACAAATATATCTAATTTAAATCATTTAATATTACCATTTTTTACATTAATTATCATTAACATAGGGTTGTCAGGCTCTCTCAGTATGTTAGGGTATATATATTCAAAATCATGCAGAGATGAATAATGCATAACACCATCACATAACCATTGAAAGGAAAGTAACTATTTCATGGCAATTAAACTTGAAGTTAAAAACCTCTATAAGATATTTGGCGATCACCCAGAACATGCTTTCAAATTATTGAATTCAGGCTTAAGCAAAGATCAGATATTTGAAAAGACAGGTATGACTGTCGGCATACAAAATGCCAATCTGGCCATTGAAGAAGGCGAAATATTTGTCATCATGGGATTATCAGGCTCCGGCAAATCCACAATGGTACGCCTTCTCAATCGCCTGATAAAACCGACTCGCGGCCAGGTATTAATTGACGGTGAAGATATTTCTGAGATTCCAGAAACAGCATTAAGAGAAATTCGCCGTAACAAAATCAGTATGGTTTTCCAATCATTTGCACTGATGCCACATCTAAACGTACTGGAAAACAGCGCCTTTGGTATGGAACTTGCCGGTATCGCCAAACAAGAACGCGATAAAAAAGCATTAGATGCACTGAAACAGGTAAATCTGGAAAATTATGCGCAATCCTATCCAGATGAGCTCTCAGGCGGAATGCGCCAACGTGTCGGGCTTGCCAGAGCATTAGCTAATAACCCAGATATTTTGCTAATGGATGAAGCGTTTTCTGCCCTTGACCCATTAATTCGTACAGAAATGCAAGATGAACTGCTAAGTCTGCAAGGCAATCAGCCGCGGACTATCGTTTTTATTTCTCATGATTTAGATGAAGCAATGCGCATCGGCGATCGGATTGCCATTATGCAAGACGGTGTTGTTGTACAAGTCGGCACACCTGACGAAATCCTGAACAATCCAGCAAATGACTATGTGAAAACTTTCTTCCGTGGCGTAGATATCAGCCATGTATTTAGTGCTAAAGACATTGCCCGCCGCCGTCCAGACTCTTTGCTCCATATTGCACCCGGTTTTGGTCCTCTTTCTGCATTGAAAGTCCTCGATGACGAAAACAGAAACTATGGTTACTTGATCGAACATGGACAAAAATTCGCCGGTATAGTTTCCACAAATTCATTGGAAAAAGCATTACGGGAAAAAAAACCTATTGAACACGCCATATTAGCGGAACCGACTGCCGTTGCCGCAGATATGCCCCTCAATGAGCTGATTGCTGTTGTAGCACAATCACCTTGTGCGGTTCCGGTTGTTGGAAATAACGACAAATACATCGGCGTTATTTCCAAAGGGATGCTGTTGCAGGCATTAGATAAGGAGACACCAAATGAGTAACCAAAACGAACATCAAACTCAGCCCGGACAGAATACACAGGATACCCCTTCCTCCACTGCGGATAATACAGATCCCTGGAGTAACGGAACCAGTGCTGACAATGCAACAGGTTCTGACTGGCTGGATGCTCCCACAACTACGGTACAGCCTGAACATTTCAATATCATGGACCCATTCCAACACCCACTTATCCCCTTAGATTCATGGGTAACACATGCTATTGATTGGATTGTGCTAAATTTTCGTCCCGCATTTCAGGGAATACGCGTCCCCATTGACTTTGTTCTCAGTGGCTTTGAACAATGTCTGACTTCAATACCGGCCCCTATTGCCATCCTATTTTTCGCCTTGATTGCCTGGCAGTTATCAGGAATTGGTATGGGTATTACCGCGCTGATTTCTCTGGTAATTATTGGTGCAATAGGCGCATGGTCTGAAGCGATGGTTACGCTATCACTAGCTCTGACATCTCTGTTGTTCTGCACTATCGTTGGCTTACCACTCGGTATATGGCTGGCACACAGCAAAAGAGCTGCAAAAATCATTCAACCCCTGCTTGATGCCATGCAAACCACACCGGCATTCGTCTATCTGGTCCCGATTGTCATGCTGTTTGGCATCGGTAACGTGCCTGGGGTTATCGTGACCATTATCTTTGCTCTTCCCCCAATTGTCCGTCTGACAATTTTAGGCATCAAACAAGTTCCGACAGATCTGATAGAAGCAGCCGAATCTTTTGGCGCCAGCCCTCGCCAGATGCTGTTTAAAGTTCAGTTACCACTGGCTATGCCAACCATTATGGCCGGTGTCAACCAAACCCTGATGCTGGCCCTATCAATGGTTGTTATTGCATCAATGATTGCAGTTGGTGGTTTAGGCCAGATGGTTTTGCGAGGTATTGGCCGTCTCGATATGGGGCTTGCCACAGTAGGTGGAGTCGGGATTGTTATTCTGGCGATTCTCCTTGACCGCCTAACACAGTCTCTTGGTCGCGATAACCGAACCAAAGGAATAAATCGCTGGTATGCCGCCGGACCAATTGGATTAATTACCCGTTTATTCAGCCAAAAAGCATAACCTTCAAAAACACCTATCAAACCACAACAGTTTGGTAAACACATGATAACTGCAACAGGAGAAAAACCATGCGCAAAATAGTTATCTGGGCGATATCCCTGTCATCACTGATAAGCTCTCAATTATTCGCTGTCGAATTACCAGGTAAAGGTATCAGCGTACAACCCGTACAAAGCACCCTTAGCGAAGAAACATTCCAGACGCTGATCGTCAATAAGGCATTGGAAAAACTTGGCTATGATGTCAAACCCATCAAAGAAGTAGACTACAACGTCGCCTATTCCTCTATCGCTTCCGGTGACGCAACCTTTATGGCTGTAAGTTGGGAACCTCTGCACAACACCCAATATCAGGCAACAGGCGGCAACGCAAAATTCTACCGTGTTGGCAACTATGTAGAAAATGCCGCTCAGGGGTACTTAATCGACAAAAAAACAGCGGAAAAATACAACATCACGAATATTGCCCAACTGAAAGATCCGAAAATAGCCAAATTATTCGATACTAACGGTAATGGCAAAGCCGATTTGACTGGCTGTAATCCCGGTTGGGGCTGTGAAATCGCCATTAACCATCATCTTAAAGCTTATGGTTTAAACAATAGCGTTGAGCATAATCAAGGGAACTATGCGGCCATGATGGCAGATACTATTACCCGCTATAAAGAAGGCAAACCCATCTTATATTACACATGGACACCTTATTGGGTCAGTGATGTGCTGAAACCGGGCAAAGATGTTGTCTGGCTACAAGTTCCTTTCTCCGCTATGCCTAACGATGAAAGGATAGATACGAAACTGCCAAATGGTGCTAACTATGGTTTCCCGCCAAGTATTATGCACATTGCCGCCAATAAAAAGTGGGCAGAAGTCAACCCGTCCGCCGCCAAACTATTTTCTATCATGAAAATGCCCCTCGCTGATATCAACGCCCAAAACCTGCGGATGCACAATGGTGAAGCATCACAAGCGGAGATTGAACGTCACGCCAATGGTTGGATTAAGGCTCATCAGAAATTGTTTGATGGTTGGATCGAAACCGCCGCCAAGGCTGCCGAAAATAATTAACATTCTGGATATCACAGTGAATTGGTCTATACCAATTCACTATTTTTCACTTTCATTTTCTTTTATACCAAACTTATCGACTCAATTAGTGTTTTTAAGTTTAACCCCTCGATTCCCTCTGTTTTAACATTGAATCTGATAATAAAAAATCATTACAATGTGAAAAATTTATCACGTGACTACTTACTGTTTTTAATAAATTAAATATCTATCTCCCTCACTTAACCTGCTGTTTAAATATAAGAAAACCTATCTATGGAAGAAAATATTTCCCGTACATCATTAAGCCCTGCTTTAGTAGCTCTGATGGCGATCGCCACAGGTCTGGTTGTCGCCAGCAACTACTATGCGCAACCACTGCTCGATACTATCGCACTACAATTTAATCTGACCGCCAATGAAGCGGGATTTATTGTGACCACAGCTCAATTGAGCTATGCCGTCGGCTTGATATTCCTTGTTCCACTGGGTGATATATTTGAGCGACGCGGCCTGATTGTCTCCATGACAATATTAGCCGCCGTTGGATTATTGATTACCGCTACATCGCAAAACATCTGGCAAATGCTATTAGGAACGGCACTGACGGGCTTATTTTCGGTAGTCGCCCAAGTACTGGTTCCTCTGGCCGCGACACTTGCCCTCCCCCACCAGCGCGGGAAAGCTGTCGGTACGATTATGAGCGGTTTACTGCTTGGAATATTACTGGCAAGAACCATATCAGGAACAATGGCGACTCTTGGTGGCTGGCGAACTGTTTTTTGGGTTGCCAGCGTCTTATTAGTGATCCTTTCTTTAACATTATGGCGCTACCTGCCCCGTTATAAACAAGTAACTGATCTCAATTATTTCCAATTACTACGCTCTATTGCAAAATTCGTTACTACAACCCCTCTTCTAAGAGTACGCTCTATACTGGGAGCACTGACATTTGCCAATTTCAGCATGCTATGGACATCAATGGCATTCTTGCTCTCAGCGCCTCCTTTTAACTATTCCGAAGGCGTAATCGGCTTATTTGGGTTAGTCGGCGCCGCCGGAGCACTAATGGCAGCCAAAACTGGGCAACTCGTTGATAAAGGAAAAGGCTCTCTGACCACCACCATTTCTCTGGTGCTATTACTTCTTTCATGGATACCGATCGGCTTAGCCAAAGAATCATTAATTGGCTTTCTGATTGGTATTTTTCTCCTTGATATTGCGATTCAAGGTGTTCACGTTACGAATCAAAGCACGATATACCGCATTATGCCAGAAGCCAGAAACCGACTCACTGCCGCTTACATGACCATCTATTTTATCGGCGGGGCCTTTGGCTCTCTGGTTTCAGGCTATGCTTACAAACACGCAGGTTGGTATGGCGTTGCCGCCGCTGGCATGGCTATCTGTATAATCAGCCTAATCGTATGGTTTTTGGGCAAAAAGTACGAACCAAAGACGTTGTAAAAAAACAGGCTATGATAAAAAATGCTTAAATAAAAACATTTATGAAACATTTATTAAGGATGATATTTTCTATTTGATTTCCTTTTGTTAATGTTACATAACATTTATATAACCAGATGGACTTTATGCCTGTTTCTGATACATCATCCCCCTTAACCAGTAAAAAATCTTCTTTTACTGAAGGAATAATAGACAGTTTACCTATTGTCATCGGTTACATTCCCGTAGCCTTTGCTTTTGGTCTTAATGCCGTAAAACTTGGCTTCAACCCAATAGAAGCCATTTTCTTTTCATGCATCATCTACGCCGGTGCAAGTCAATTTGTCATCACAGCTTTATTAAGCGCTGGCACATCACTATGGATCTCTGCCCTAACAATCATGGCAATGGATGTTCGCCATATCCTTTATGGCCCATCTTTGAGGCACCGTATCAAAGATAAGTTAACGGAGAAAAAAACCGTTATTTGGGCTTTCGGTCTGACAGATGAAGTTTTTGCCGCCGCTACCGCAAAACTCATTAAGAACCAACGGAGTTGGAGTGAAAACTGGATGGTTGCTATTGCGATCTGTTCCTGGCTGGCCTGGATCGCAGGTACCGCAGCCGGGGCATTTCTTGGTAACGGTTATTTGGAATCCTATCCTGCCGTAGAAGCTGCCATGATTTTCATGTTACCAGCACTGTTTCTCAGTTTTCTTCTTGCTTCTTGCAGAAAGCAAAATAGTTATTGTGTTGCAACCGCGCTAACCGGGGCACTGTTGGGAATTACATTTTTTTCAATTCCAGTTGCTATTCTGGCAGGTATTGCCGGTGGCTGTATCGCAGCACTGTTACAACCGCAAAATAGTTGCGATGATTCTTGTGAACAAAAGGAAACACCATGATTGACAGCAAGATTTTGCTTATTGGGCTATTTGTTGGGTTAGCTAACTTTTCGTTTCGCTATCTGCCACTGCGGTTTGGGAAAGCACGCCAATCTGCCGGCAGGAAAGGTGGAAAAACAAGCATTATTCTTGACAGTATTGGTATTGCATCCATTTGTTCTTTACTCATCGTATCGGGTGTACCTGATGTGATGAGAGAGAGTCAAAAGCTATTTCCTACCCTCATAGGTTGTCTGACCATCTGCTTAGTCTTTTACAAAACAAGGAAAATTATACTCGCAACGTTGCTCGGCGCGCTGCTTTTTGGACTAACATTCAAAATATTTATGAATTAGGTATCAATATCAAAAGAAATATGATGATAACAAATAACTACAATTGCTAAATTTATCTTTTAATATACCATTTGGATGTTTGATAACAAAAGTTATCTTACCAGTTGAAACTAATAAGGTATCTAAATAATGGAAAGTTCGTTTACGCCTACCGAAGAATTACTGAATATTCGTGCAGCACAGCAAGCCAAATTAAATAAAGATATCCCTTATCAAGAGATCCTGTTGACTAGGTTATCAATGCACGTCCAAAGTAAATTGCTTGAAAACCGTAATAACATGCTGAAAGCTCAAGGAATCAATGAAACTTTGTTCATGGCCCTGATGATCCTTGATACTAAGGAAAGCCACAGCATTCAGCCATCAGAATTAAGTGCCGCATTGGGTTCTTCCCGTACTAATGCCACTCGTATTGCTGATGAATTAGAGAAACAGGAATGGATTGAAAGAAAGGAAAGTCATAACGACCGCCGTTGCCTTCATCTTCATCTGACAGAACAAGGTACAAAATTTTTAAATAGTTTGCTTCCACCTCAACATGATTGCCTGAGAAGACTTTGGTCATGTCTTGACCAGGAGGAACAAAAACAGTTAGAAAAGTTAATGAGAAAATTACTGGTCAGACTTGATACAATGGGCGATTGTATCAAAAAATAGCTTGTTGTTTAATCGATCAATTTTTGATCAAACAATACTTTCTTGGTCAAATTGTTCGAAAAAATTTTCCTGTTAGCTAAGATGATATTTTCTGCAAAAAGCTAACTATTATTCTTCGATAACATTGGATCCTGTGTCGTTCACCTTTCCAGTAGCGATGATATAGCGCTACTGGAAGGTGATCTGAAAAAAAATAGTATTACTAGAAGATAAATAACAAGCATGGGGATTTACTATGAGCGCAAATGAGGAAATAGAAGTACAAGCGGCACAAGATCCAAACAGTAGCAAAAAAAGGCAACGCAGTCGTGCCTTAGTGTTACTAACCCTTGTCTTCGCCCTGCTAGGTGTTGCCTACTTTTTCTATTGGTTTCTCATTTTACGCCACCACCAAGAAACAGATAACGCCTACGTTACAGGTAATCAAGTTCAAATCATGTCGCAAGTTGCTGGCAGTGTAATCACAGTTAACTTTGATAATACTGACTTTGTGAAAAGCGGTAGTGTATTGGTACAACTCGATCCCCGTGATGCAGAATTAGCATTAGAAAAAGCAAAAACAGCATTAGCCAACAGTGTTCGCCAAACACATCAACAGATAGTTAACAGTAAACAGTATCAGGCTAACATCGCTCTACGCAGATCCGAATTAACCAAAGTTCGAAATGATCTTAGCCGTCGTGAAATACTTAGCGTTCAAAAAGTCATTGGCAAAGAAGAGTTGCAACATGCACAGGAGGCCGTCGCCAGTGCCCAAGCCGCGCTGGATATGGCTATCGAACAATATAACGCTAATCAAGCAATTGTTTTGAATACGCCTCTAGAGAAACAACCTGCCGTTGAACAAGCTGCAACGGAAGTCCGTAATGCCTGGCTGGCACTACAACGCACGAAAATAGTCAGCCCAATTGATGGCTATGTCTCACGCCGTAGTGTACAAGTTGGTGCTCAAATTAATAAAAATACTCCACTAATGGCGATAGTTTCGGCAAACGATATGTGGATCGAAGCTAACTTCAAAGAGACGCAAATTTCTGGTATGCGCATTGGTCAACCCGTGGAAATCACCAGCGATTTCTATGGTGGGAGCAAAGTATTTAGCGGCAAAATTACTGGCCTTGATATGGGTACCGGCAGCGCCTTCTCTTTATTACCCGCTCAGAACGCCAGTGGCAATTGGATTAAGGTTGTACAACGTTTACCCATCCGCATTGAGTTTGATCCTGGGCAATTAGAAAAATACCCATTACGCATCGGCCTCTCGACTAAAGTCAGAGTAGATACTACAAATCCTGACGGCCCCGTTCTGTCTGATAAAACACGCACTAAATCGGCTTATCACACCACGGCTCTGGCAATAGATATGTCTCCTGCCAATAAGATAGTTAATGACATTATTAATAGTAATGCTGGAAAATAATACCGGAGGCCAAGGTGATAAGACAGCCGCTTACAGGTGCCAAACTTGCATGGATGACCATTGCGTTATCCTTGGCAACATTCATGCAAGTGTTGGATTCCACCATTGCTAACGTAGCGATACCCACTATTTCAGGTAATCTGGGATCATCAAATTCTCAAGGGATCTGGGTAATTACTTCTTTCGGCGTTGCCAATGCGATATCCATCCCGATTACTGGATGGCTGGCAAAACGCATCGGCGAAGTTAAATTATTCATCTGGTCAACCGCACTATTCTCCATCGCTTCCTGGCTATGCGGTATTTCCAACAGTCTTAACATGCTAATCTTCTTTCGGGTTATTCAAGGATTAGTTGCAGGTCCTCTTATCCCTCTTTCACAAAGCCTACTTCTGAACAATTATCCACCAGCCAAAGGAAATATGGCATTGGCGTTATGGTCACTCACGATTATTGTCGCGCCGATTTTTGGCCCTATTCTGGGTGGTTACATCAGTGATAACTACCATTGGGGATGGATTTTCTTTATCAACGTTCCTGTTGGTATAGCGATTATTCTGATTGCTATGCAAACTCTGAAAGGACGTGAAACTCAAACAGAGATCAAACCTATCGACACAATAGGACTGATGTTGTTGGTTGTCGGCGTTGGTTGTTTACAAATCATGCTAGATCAGGGTAAAGAGCTAGACTGGTTTAATTCTACAGAAATTATCATCTTGGCGGTTATCGCAATCATCTCATTAGCATTTTTGGTGGTATGGGAGTTGACCGACGATAACCCGATTATCGACCTATCACTGTTCAAAGAACGTAATTTTACAATTGGCTGCTTCTGTTTGAGCTTAGCTTATATGCTCTATTTCGGCACAATTGTGTTATTACCTCAGTTACTACAGGAGGTGTTCGGTTATACAGCAACCTGGTCAGGTCTTGCATCAGCACCGGTAGGATTGTTGCCACTCATCATTTCTCCACTGATTGGTAAATTCAGCAATAGAGCAGATATGCGCTACATAGTGACGTTCAGCTTTGTTGTTTATGCCATCTGCTATTACTGGCGTGCATATACATTCGAACCAGGCATGGATTTTGCCGCAGTCGCATGGCCTCAGTTTATCCAGGGGTTTGCTATTGCCTGTTTCTTTATGCCACTCACAACCATTACCCTTTCTGGCTTACCGGCAGGGCGAGTGGCATCCGCATCCAGTCTATCGAATTTTATCCGAACATTGGCAGGTTCAGTAGGAACATCACTAACAACAACCATGTG
Source organism: Photorhabdus aegyptia (assembly GCF_000612035.1). NCBI lineage: Bacteria > Pseudomonadati > Pseudomonadota > Gammaproteobacteria > Enterobacterales > Morganellaceae > Photorhabdus > Photorhabdus aegyptia. The sequence continues at coordinate 99,064 of NZ_JFGV01000011.1, forward strand.
GACCCAACGGGAATCAATGCATCATTCCCATTTTACCGAACACATCAACCCTTATAGCCCCGACACTCAACAGATTTATCAACAATTATCGGAATCGGGAATGAGTAACCAACAAATTCCCGCTTATCTGGCAAAAGAGATTACCCATCAAGGGCTCATAATTTCAGCGAATGAAATTTTCTGGCTCTCCGCCAGCGTATTCCTGATATTAATCGTACTCGTCTGGTTTGCGAAACCACCATTCACACAAGGAAGTAAAGAGAATATTGGCGGAGCGCACTAAATCTTAATAGCAAAGCGGGGAACATGACATTCCCCGCTTTTCCTATCAAACTTTATTCTGTCGCCACCATTCAGCCAGCATAATGCCAGTTGCAACAGAAACGTTCAGACTTTCGACTAAACCCGTGCCACCAACAAACAAGCCCATATCACCATGTTTCCAAGCACTGTCACTCAAACCATCACGTTCCTGACCAAGAACCAGAACCATTTTTTCCGGTAATTCAGCTTTAGCTAAATCGGTACTACCTTTATGGCTGGATGTCGTCACAATGGTGTAACCCGCTTGACGAAATTTATTCAATGTGGTGAGCAAGCTATCAGCATCAATACCTTTAATATGCTCAGCGCCACCTTCTGCTGTACGGATAGCCGCCCCCGACTCCAGCAAGGCCACATCGTGCAAAATCACCCCTTGCACACCGAAATGCGCACAGCTTCGCATAATAGCGCCAAGGTTGTGAGGATTACCCACATCTTCAAGAGCCAAAACACAATCTTTTGCCGGTGCATCTTTCAGATAGGTCTCTGCATCCAAGCCGTTACGTTTCTTAATCAGAAAACAAACACCACCATGATGTTCAGTACCTGACACTTTTGTCAGTTCAGCTTCATCCACAACATGATAGGCTTTACGGTTAGCAGCCATCCATTTCAGCGCATTGCGGAAACGCGGTGTCACTGACTCAACAAACCAGGCACGCACTATCGCTTCAGAACGGTTTTTAAACATCGCCTGACAAGCATTTTCACCATAAATCCGGGTTTCTTCCATGCGCTGACGACGGAGCTGTTCAGGATCAATCTGGCTTTTCCCACTGATACCACCATGCTCTGATGGTAAAGAATCACTCTCAGGGCGTGACACTGTTTTCCAAGGCGATCTTTCACGCTCATTGACACGCGGAGAACGGGATGTGCGCTCACCGTCCCGACGACGCTGACCTTGATCGCGCCCTTTGCCAGACGGACGTTTGTTATTGCTGCGGCTGTCATGATCGCCCTCACTGCGGACATACATCACTTTGACTTTGCCATTTTTACCACTGTATGAATCGTTCATTCGTTTCTCCAACTGCTTTATGGCGCGAAGATTACCTGATGTGCGCATCTTAAGCTACCTCTGACAACCATAATCCAATAAAATGCGTCCTTAATTTTCCTGCTTTCGGCAAGGCATGCCGTACTTGCTACGGAGAGCACAGTCAGGCCACCTGTTGAAACAGACACCCACCGAAGATATTCAAGCTACAGCCTGGGACCATTTTGGAACAAGCTGACAATTTAATTGCTTCCCAGCAACCGCATCCGATAACGTAAGTCACAGCAATGATTTGCGAAATCAGCTACAGTTATCAATTAACCACAAATAAGGAGCCTCCTGATGAGCCAGCGCGGACTTGAAGCTTTATTACGCCCTAAATCCATTGCTGTAATTGGTGCCTCAGAAAAACCAGAACGAGCGGGTTCAGTTATGATGCGCAACCTGCTCGCAGGAGGCTTTGCCGGGCCAATATTACCGGTAACTCCCAATAGTCGTTCTGTTCAAGGGGTTTTCGCTTACCCTTCAATAGATAAATTACCAATCACACCAGATTTAGCCATTATCTGTACTCATCACCACCGCAATTTGCAATGTCTGGAACAGCTGGGGCAATTGGGTTGCAAAACAGTGATTATTCTTTCTTCACCAAAGCCTCAATTTCCTGAACTAAAACAGTGTTGCCAGCACTATAGCATCCGACTACTAGGACCAAACAGTTTGGGACTATTAGCCCCCTGGCAAGGGCTGAATGCCAGCTTTTCTCCGATTCCAATTCTCAAAGGGAAATTAGCCTTTATTTCTCAATCTGCGGCAGTCTCAAACACGATTCTTGACTGGGCGCAACATCGGGGAGTCGGATTTTCCTACTTTATCGCGTTAGGTGACAGTGTAGATATCGATATTGATCATCTGCTCGATTTTCTGGCTCGTGACAGTAAAACCAGCGCTATCTTGCTCTATGTAGAACATGTCCATGACGCTCGCCGCTTTCTTTCTGCATCCAGAAGCGCTTCCCGCAATAAACCTATTTTGGTGGTCAAAAGCGGTCGCACCAAGCGAGCACAGAAATTACTTGGTGAACAACAAAATCTGGATGCAGCTTATGATGCAGCAATTCAGCGAGCCGGATTATTACGCGTGCAAGATACGCATGAAATGTTTTCTGCTGTAGAAACCCTAAGCCATATGTCACCTTTACGGGGAGAACGACTATTTATCGTCAGCAATGGCGCTGCTCCAACCGCAATGGCGCTGGATGAGTTATTCCGCCGTAACGGTAAACTCGCAATATTAGGTGAAGAGACAACGAAGGCATTAAAAACACAATTACCAGAAACTATCTCCCTGCATAATCCGCTGGATTTAAAAGATGACTCCACGGTGGACCGTTATATCGCTGCGTTAAAACCATTACTAGACAGCCACGACCATGATGCCCTGTTGCTCATCCATTCTCCTAGCGCAATTGCTCCCGGTATTCAAACCGCCACCAAAGTCATTGAAACAATCCGTAAACACCCAAGGGGAAAATGGCTAACTATTTTTACCAATTGGTGTGGTGAATACTCTTCTCAAGAAGCACGCCGCCTATTCAGTGAAGCAGGTATTCCAACTTATCGCACCCCTGAAGGGGCAATTACTGCTTTCATGCACATGGTGGAATATCGTCGCAATCAGAAACAATTAACAGAAACTCCCGCCCTACCAGCAAACATCACCGCTAATACTGCACGTGCCCATCAATGCATACAACAAGCGCTGGAACAAGGAAACTCTCGTCTAGATACCCATGAAGTTCAACCTATTCTGGCAGCCTATGGCCTCAATACATTGCCAACATGGATTGCTTATAACAGTGATGAAGCAGTCAATATTGCCCAGCAGATCGGTTATCCTGTCGCTCTGAAATTACGCTCGCCAGATATCCCACATAAATCAGAAGTTCAGGGGGTTATGCTCTATTTGCGAAATGCAAATGAAGTCAAGGCTTCTGCTCAAGCGATTATCGAACGTGTCAACCAGAATTTCCCATACGCAAGAATTCAAGGGCTGTTAGTTCAAAGCATGGCAAACCGTGCCGGCGCACAAGAGCTACGTATTGCCGTAGAACAAGATGAGGTATTTGGCCCACTGATTATGTTAGGTGAAGGCGGTATTGAGTGGTCACAGGAAACACAAGTAGCCGTCGCGTTGCCGCCACTCAATATGGCACTAGCGCGATATCTGGTTATTCAGGCGATTAAAGGTAGAAAAATTAAGCTCAAGGGCGCTCCCCAATCATTAGACATACTAGCACTCAGCCGACTGTTAGTTCAGGTATCTAATCTGTTACTTGATTGCCCGCAAATTGTACGACTAGATATTCATCCGTTACTGGCTTCTGGAGACGAATTCACATTATTAGATGTTTCAATGGAATTATCTTCGATAGAAGGTGATCCACGAACCAGATTAGCTATCCGTCCATATCCAGGCGAATTAGAAGAAATGATAAGACTCAAAGGAGGTGCTGAATGCCTGCTACGCCCGATTTTGCCAGAAGATGAACCGTTGCTGAAAGATTTTATCAGCCAGGTTACTAAAGAAGATCTCTATTACCGCTACTTTAGTGAAATCAGCGAATTTACACACGATGATCTGGCAAATATGACTCAAATTGATTACGACCGAGAAATGGCATTTGTTGCCGTACGACATCCTAAAACGACTCCGGAAATTATCGGGGTTACTCGTGCCATAGCCGATCCTGATAATGTCGAAGCAGAATTCGCTGTGCTAGTGCGTTCTGACTTAAAAGGGATTACCCTTGGATATCAGCTTATGATAAAACTGATTAACTATACGCGAGAACATGGCATAAACCGCCTAAATGCTATCACCATGCCAGAAAACCGTACTATGATAAAACTGGCTAAAAAACTGGGATTTACCATAGATGTTCAATTTGAGGATAGCATTGTAAACTTATCCCTCGAACTTTAAATCAACTTCGTGATGAATCGCACAGACTTGAATCATTAGGCATTAGAGCGTTAAATCATGCTCACAATTAGTCAGACTAATGGTATTATCGCCAGATCATTTGATTCATTGCTTTACATATACCCTATGGATTTCAAGATGCATCGCGACGGCAAGGGAGCGAATCCCCGGGAGCATAGCAAACTATGTGACCGGGGTGAGTGAGTGCAGCCAACAAAGAGGCAACTTGAAAGATAACGGGTATAGTAGTCTTTTAGCCATCCAACATAAGAGAAAAAGCGCACTGTGATGTTGTCTAAATTCAAACAAGCTAAACATCAACAACACCTTGCACAACTGCCTAAGCTACCTCAGTCAGTTGCTGATGTTAAAACACTTTATCAACCTGAAGTGTTCCGCAGCACCCTGCTGGAAAAAATTGCTAACGCTGAAAAACATATTTATATCATCTCCCTCTATCTGGAAAATGATGATGCAGGGAGAGATATCCTGAATGCACTTTATACAGCTAAACAACAACGTCCAGACTTGGACATTAAAGTGCTCGTTGACTGGCATCGGGCACAACGTGGACGAATTGGCGCCGCTGCAATGGTAACGAATGCCGATTGGTATTGTTCTATGGCAGAAGCTTATCCCGATGTGAAAATTCCAGTACTAGGTGTGCCTGTAAATACCCGCGAAGCACTGGGTGTTTTACATTTAAAAGGGTTTATCTTTGACGATACTGTGATTTATAGCGGAGCAAGCATTAATGACGTTTATCTCCACCAACATGATAAATATCGTTATGATCGCTACCATTTGCTTCACAATGCAGAACTTGCAGAAGCAATGAAACACTTTGTTGATAATTACATTATCGCTACAGGAGCGGTACAGAAACTGGATTGTAAGGATCGCCCTCGTATTCCTGAAATTAAAAACCTGATCCGTCAATTACGTTTTTCTTTGAGGCACACGACCTATAAAATAAATAACCAGGCAACGAATGATGAATTATCTGTTACTCCACTTGCCGGTCTGGGAAAGAAAAATCTACTAAATAAAACCATTAGCCATCTGATCGCCAGCACAGAACAAAAACTGATTATTTGTACTCCGTATTTTAATCTTCCAGCTATCATTGTTCGGCGGATTGTTAATCTACTCCGTAAAGGTAAACACGTGGAAATTATTGTTGGCGATAAAACTGCTAACGATTTTTATATTCCACCGGAAGAGCCATTTAAAATTATCGGCGCATTACCCTATTTATATGAAATCAATCTGCGCCGTTTCATCAGCAGACTACAGCGTTATGTTGACAACAATCAACTGACGATCAGGTTATGGAAAGATGGTGATAATAGCTACCACCTAAAAGGTGTGTGGGTGGATAATCAATGGCAATTGATTACAGGAAATAATCTCAATCCTCGTGCCTGGGGACTAGATTTAGAAAATGCTATTCTTATCCACGATCCTCATAAAGAAATGCAGGAGCAACGTACAGAAGAACTGCACTGTATCCGTACTTATACTACGGTTGTCAGTAATTATCAGGAATTGGACAGCATCCAGCTTTACCCAGTCAAAGTACGTAAACTTATCCGCCGTTTACGCCGTATCCGGGTAGACAGACTGATTAGTCGTATTCTGTAATTGAATCGATAAAGCGAATTATCTTTTCTAAATCAAATCTCCTGATATTGAATATATTTCGGGAGATTTTTTACCATCGAATTTTAATTTGATAAATTTCAATTTTCATTTATAACAAAATTTTATCGAATCATAATTCTCTAATGTTCTCTTTAGAAATATTAATATAGCAGGTCACATATACCTTATTAATCATATACTATTTTAAAGCCTCATATATTATACAATAAGGATAGCGGTTTTTAACAAATTAAGAGAACATAGCACCCCCTCTTTTCAGCTTTATTCCCAATATCTGATAAAAATAAAACTCAAATAATGAAATTTATTTTCGATACTTAAATACCCGGCACGACTTCAAAAAATAGCTTTTCATTAAGAAGTAGGGGCTGTCCTAGATAAGTAATTTGATCTAGGATATCCAAATGAGAAAAAGTCGGATTAGCCAATACAAGCAAAAACGTCTTCAGGAGCT